>NZ_CALWMU010000017.1:0-61654 GCF_944382095.1 Candidatus Acetatifactor stercoripullorum | reverse complement strand
ATGGGGAAGTGGAAATGAGTGAAAGACTAAAATCTACTTTTACCTATTCAAAGTGGAAATAAACTTTTCACTTCAGGAAATAAAAAAAATAAAAAAAATAGCAAAAATTCTATTGACATTTGGCAGGAAAACATATAAAATATGACTTGTTCGCAGGAATGGCGGAATTGGCAGACGCGCACGGTTCAGGTCCGTGTGGTAGCAATACCATGAGAGTTCAAGTCTCTTTTCCTGCATGACAAGAGAGTGTTAAGTATATGCTTAGCACTCTTTTTTTCAATGTACCATTTGGGTATAATCATGGAGGAAGGTGCTTAATGGAAAAAGGGGTGCGCAGAGATTGGTACAAACTGGATTTGTCCGCTATTGTTTATCCTACCCTGCAGAGACGGGATTTCTCATCCGTATACCGTTTGTCCGTGCTTTTAAAGGAGGAGATTGATCCCGGGGTGCTGCAGCAGGCTGTGGATATGACCCTTCCCAGATTTCCCACCTATAAAGCCGCCATACGAAAAGGTCTGTTCTGGCGGTACTTAGAGCCAAACAACAGGCCGGGGCCTTTTGTGCAGGAGGACGTAAAAAATCCCTGTCAGCCTATGTATTTTAAGGCCAATAATCGATATCTGGTGAAGGTTTATTATTATAGGAACCGGATTGCCCTGGAGGCCCATCACAGTCTGGGAGACGGAACCGGCGGTATGTGTGTGCTGCAGACGCTGGTGGCGGTATATTTAAGGCTTCTGGGACATGAAGAGATTGAAAATGGAGGCTTTGTGCTGGATATCGGCAGGGAACCCGATCCGGAGGAGCTGGAAGACGCTTATATGCGCTACGCCAACGCAAAGGTGCGTCCGCCCAGGCCGGGAGAGAAAACGTACCGGGTGCGGGGCACGAAGGAGCCCTTCTATACGCTTAATATTATTGACGGTATCATGTCCGTGTCCCAGGTGATGGCAGTTGCAAAGAAATACAATGCCACCATAACGGAATATCTCAATGCAGTGCTGTTGTACGCGCTTTTGACAAAGCAGGAAAAAGACTGGCATCTTCGCCTGCGCCCGGTGAAGATAGCAATGCCGGTGAATCTCAGGCGCTTTTTCCCCTCAAAGACACTTCGGAATTTTATTACCATGATCTATCCGGGAGTGGACCCGAGGCTTGGGGACTATACCTTTGAGGAAATTGTAACCCAGGTGCACAACTACATGCGGTATTATCTGAATGAAAAATTTTTAAGGGGAGACATTACGACAAACGCCGCAACCCAGAAAAATCCTCTGATCAGAGTGGTGCCGCTGTTTATCAAGGATTTTGTGGTGCGGATGTTCTATACAAAGGTGCAGGACAAAAATTCCTCCGCGGGGCTGACCAATATGGGAGCCATAAAGGTGCCGGAGGGAATGAAGCCTTATATTGAGCGCTTTGATATCTATATGGGCCAGCCATTTTCCTCCAGGACAAATTGCGCCATAGTCAGCTTTGATGACATTCTGACCATCAACTTTGCAAGCAGTATTATTGAGGCGGATGTGGAGCGGTATTTTTTCCGCAAGCTGGTTTCGGACGGCATTCATGTAAAAATAGAGAGCAACCGTGAGATAACGCAGGAGTAGCGGGAAGCGTTATTGTAAGGAAACAGCGCATAAAAGGCGCGGAAAGGGATAGTATGTCATATTGTGTGAATTGTGGTGTGGAATTGGACCCTTCGGCAAAAAATTGTCCGCTTTGTAATACGCCGGTGATCAATCCGTCGGACCTTAAGACCAGGCAGCAGCCGACACCCTTTCCCAAGGAAAAGGGACAGGTGGAGACTGTGAAGAGAAAGGATTTGGGTATTCTGCTCTCCACGGTGGTTTTGGCTACGGCTGTCACCTGCGGCATTCTCAACGCCTTTGTATTTCAGGGAACCCTCTGGTCTCTGGCAGTGATCGGCGTATGTGTTATTCTGTGGGTGATCATGATACCGGTAGTGATTTATACCAAGCAGTCCATTTATGTTTCTTTGCTGTTTGACGGGGCGGCGGTGATGGTATATCTGTATATGATTGCCTATATGATACAGCGGGATGATTGGTTTTACGGGCTTGGAATGCCCATCGTTTTGTGGGTCACCTTTCTTTCTGAGTGCTTTGTGCTCTGTGTAAGGAAGCTTCCCCGTTCCTTTCTTACGGTGGCCCTTTATCTTTTTACGGCCCTTGCGCTGCTGTGTCTGGGACTGGAATTTTTGATTGATCTTTATCTGGATGGGCAGGCGGCGTTTCAATGGTCGGCCATTGTGGCTACGGTCTGCGTCATTGTGGATATTGCCATCATTACGCTGCTGTCCCGCAGAAGACTGCGCAATGAGGTGAGAAGAAGACTGCATTTTTAAGGAAGGCAATTTGGACTGCAGGTTTGGGAGAATAAGGATATATGAGCAAGGAAAGCAGAAGAAACCAGAATTTGATGCAGCTGATCAAACGGGTGCATGGCCTGGTGGAAAACAGTGATATTGAAAAGCATAGACAGTCCCAGGATTATATTGGAGCTATTTTAGGAAATACCAAGGATATCTGCTACAAAGAGGTAGATATTGACGGTATGTATGGCGAGTGGGTAAGCGTCAACAGACCCCATATGAAAAAATATGTGATTCTCCATTGTCATGGCGGCGGATATTCTACCGGAAGCAGTATGTATGCAAGAACGCTGACCGCAAAGCTTGCGTCGATCGTGTCCATGGACGTATTGTGCTTTGACTACCGTCTTGCGCCGGAGCACCCTTATCCTGCGGCTCTGGAGGACGCTATGAAGGCATGGAATTATCTTATGCTCCTGGGTTATGGGGCGAGAGATATTATTGTCACAGGGGATTCTGCGGGGGGAAATCTTGCCCTTTCCCTGACCCTTAAGCTGAAGCAGGAAAATAGGATGCTCCCAAGAGGCCTGGTGCTTCTCTCCCCCTGGACGGACCTCACCTCGTCGGGGGAATCCTTCGAATCCAGAGCGGAGCTTGATCCTGTGCTGGACAAGGCATATATTGACCGCATGGTTTTGGCTTACGCGGACAAGAGGAACCTGGAGGAACCTCTGATATCTCCTCTGTTCGGGGATTTTCAGAGCTTTCCGCCCACCTACATTCAAGTGGGGGAAAACGAAATCCTGTTAAGCGATGCCCTGCGGCTTTACGAGGCCATGGGGAAGGCGGGTGTATTTGTGAAGCTGGACCGCTTTCCGGGCATGTGGCATGTGTTCCAGATGTCCCCCTTTAAGACGGCCTATGAGGCCATGGAAAAAAATGCGGAGTTTATTTTCGAGATATGCAGGTAGAATAAAGGAATTTCCCACAGTGTGGAGAATATATAAATTAGGAGTATGTTGTAATGTGATTGGGTTTCTTGTAAAGAGAGGCGGACATGACAATTAGAGAAAGCTTGGAACAGTGGGAAAAGGATTATTTGAGTCCTTACGCATCCTTAAGTATGAATTCTAAAGGCAGGCTAAAGCCGGAGGAGCAGTGCGACATCCGGCCTGTTTTTCAGAGAGACAGGGACAGAATCATACACTGTAAGGCCTTTCGAAGGCTGAAGGATAAGACACAGGTATTTTTGACGCCGGAGGGAGATCACTATCGTACCAGACTGACCCATACTCTGGAGGTTTCTCAAAATGCCCGTACCATTGCAAAGGCGCTGAAGCTGAATGAGGAGCTTGTGGAAGCCATTGCCCTGGGACATGATTTGGGGCATACCCCCTTTGGACATGCGGGAGAGCGGGCGTTAAACCGGGTGTGTCCTTTCGGCTTTGAACACAGTGAGCAGAGCGTGCGCACGGTGGACAGGCTGGAGAAGGGAGGCCTGGGCTTAAATTTGACTTATGAGGTGCGGGACGGCATCCGAAACCACCAGACCATAGGAAAGCCTCATACGCTGGAGGGAAAAGTGGTGCGTCTTTCGGATAAGATCGCTTATATTCATCACGACATGGACGATGCCGTCAGAGCCGGAATCTTGAAGGAAAGCGATGTGCCTAAGGAGATTGCGGACGTTGTGGGAAAGACCACAGGAGAGCGTCTGGATCATTTTATACACGATATTGTCACAGCCAGCATGGGCAAAAATGACATATTGATGTCGGAGCCGGTTGGGGAGGCTATGCGAAAGATCAGACAGTTTATGTTTGAGAGAGTCTATCAGAATCCTGAGGCCAAAAGCGAGGAGGGAAAGGCCGAGATGCTGATGGAAACTTTATATTATCACTATTTGAAGCACATAGATGATCTGCCGGAGGAATTTCTTAATCTGATATCGGAGGGAGAGCCCAGAGAAAAGGTGGTATGCGACTATGTGGGAGCGATGAGCGACCGCTTCGCCATAGCGCAGTATGAAGAGATCTATATACCAAAGTCCTGGCATATATAAAACAAAAGCACGGCTTTAAGAAAGGATTTACATAAAGCGCGGCTTCATGGGAGTAATGAAATGTATTATTCTGAGGAGATTGTGGAAGAAGTCAGAATGAGAAACGACATCGTGGATGTGGTGTCGGGATATGTAAAGCTTCAAAAAAAGGGCAGCAGTTATTGGGGGCTGTGTCCCTTTCATAACGAGAAATCCCCCTCCTTTTCCGTATCGGATACCAGGCAGATGTATCACTGTTTTGGCTGTGGTGCAGGTGGAAATGTGTTTACCTTTCTCATGAAATATGAGAATTATTCCTTTCCGGAGGCAGTGAGGGCTCTGGCGGAGCGGGCCGGAGTGGCCTTGCCGGAGCCGGAATATTCGGAAGAGGCAAGAAGAAGAGAGAACAGGCGCGCCAGACTTTTGGAGGTGTGCAAAGAGGCAGCAACCTATTTTTATTTTATGCTTCGAAGCCCCCAGGGAACCACGGGCCTTCAATACCTGAAGAAGCGTGAGCTGACCGATGAGACCATGAAAAAATTCGGATTGGGCTATGCGGGCAAAAATGGAGCGCAGCTTGTGGAGTACCTGCGTAAGAAGGGCTTTGAGGATCAGCTGATCAAGGAGGCGGGTCTTGCTAATTTTTCGGAGAGGCACGGTCTTTTAAGCCAGTTTTGGAACAGGGTCATGTTTCCCATACAAGACATTAATCACCGGGTAATCGGCTTTGGGGGCCGTGTTATGGGGGAGGGAGAGCCTAAATATCTCAATTCTCCAGAGACTCCCATATTTGATAAGAGACGCAACCTGTATGGTTTAAATTTTGCCCGCAGGGCAGGAAGCGGCAACCTGATTCTTTGTGAGGGTTATATGGATGTAATCGCCATGCATCAGGCCGGGTTTACCCAGGCAGTGGCGTCCCTTGGCACAGCGTTCACTTCAGAACAGGCTTCCCTGCTGCGGCGCTATACAGACAATGTGCTGCTTGCCTATGACAGCGACGGCGCCGGAGTGAAAGCGGCCCTTCGCGGTATCGGCATTCTGCGGGAAGCGGGGCTTACAGCCAGAGTCATTGACATGCGGCCCTATAAGGACCCGGATGAGTTTATGAAAAATCTGGGGAAGGAGGCCTTTGGAGAACGCATTGCAAAGGCGGAAAACAGCTTTTTCTTTGAAATACGGATTATGGAAGCGGGTTATGATATGGAGGACCCGGAATCCAAGACACGGTTTCACCGGGAGATCGCAAGGAAGCTTTGTGAGTTTAAGGAGGAAGTGGAGAGAGAAAATTATCTGCAGGCGGTGGCAGAAAAGTATCATATCGGGACGGAGCAGCTGCGCAGACTGGTGCTGTCCGCCGCGGTGGCCACAGGAGGCGCAGAGCCTGCAAGGAGACCCAGGACCACCGCTTCCCGCAAAAGCAGCCCTGAAGAAGGAGCAAAGAAATCCCAGCGGCTTTTGATTACCTGGATTACGGACGAGCCTTCCCTTTATGAAAAAATCAAAGGGTATATTACGCCGGAGGATTTTACGGAGGAGCTGTACAGGAAGGTGGCCGAGAAGCTGTTTTTGGACCTGGAGAAGGGAGAGCTTCGGCCTGCCGGCATTATCAGCATGTTTGAGGAGGAAAATGACCAGCGGGAGGCGGCGGCTCTTTTTAACACCAGTCTGCCAAAGCTGGAGACAAAGCAGGAGAAGGAAAAGGCGTTTCATGACATTGTGTTTTCGGTAAAGAAAAACAGCTATGAATATTATACGGCCAGGCTGGGGGCGGATATGACAGCCCTGAATCAGGTAATTGCTGGAAAAAAAGCCCTGGAAGAGCTGGCAAAAACGCATATTTCCCTGGATTAAGGTTAAGAATAAAAAAAGCCACAGACAATTACAAAGGAAGTAAATTTCCCAGGAAGGAAGGAACGAACAACATGGATGAAAACACACAGGCAAAATTTGACGAGAAGGTAAAAGAGCTTCTGAATATGGCGAAGAAGAAAAAGAACGTTCTCGAATATCAGGAGATCAGTGATTTCTTTGCGGATATGCCGCTGGAAGAGGAGCAGTTTGAAAAAATTCTGGAGGTACTTGAGCAGAATAATGTGGATGTTCTGCGCATCACAGAAGAGGACGATGTGGACGATGAGGAGATCATACTCACGGAGGACGACGAGGTGGATGTGGAAAACATCGACCTTTCGGTTCCCGACGGCGTCAGCATCGAGGATCCTGTCCGCATGTATCTGAAGGAAATCGGCAAGGTGCCTCTTTTGAGCGCGGAGGAGGAAATAGAGCTGGCAAAGCGGATGGAGCTGGGGGATCAGGAGGCCAAAAAGCGTTTGGCAGAGGCAAACTTACGTCTGGTGGTGAGCATTGCCAAAAGATATGTGGGCCGGGGGATGCTGTTTCTTGATTTGATTCAGGAGGGCAACCTGGGTCTGATTAAGGCTGTGGAAAAATTTGATTACCGCAAGGGCTATAAATTTTCCACCTATGCAACCTGGTGGATTCGCCAGGCCATTACCAGGGCCATCGCAGATCAGGCGCGGACCATACGAATCCCGGTTCACATGGTGGAGACCATCAATAAGCTGATCCGGGTCAGCAGACAGCTTCTGCAGGAGCTTGGAAGAGAGCCCTCTCCGGAGGAAATTGCCCAGGAAATGAATATGCCTGTGGAGCGGGTGAGGGAGATTTTAAAAATCAGCCAGGAGCCTGTTTCTCTGGAGACGCCCATCGGCGAGGAGGAGGACAGCCACCTGGGCGATTTCATACAGGACGATAATGTGCCGGTTCCCTCGGATGCAGCGGCCTTTACCTTATTAAAGGAGCAGCTGGTGGAGGTTTTGGGAACTCTCACAGAGAGAGAACAAAAGGTGCTGCGTCTGCGGTTTGGACTGGACGACGGGAGAGCCCGCACTCTTGAAGAGGTGGGAAAGGAATTTAACGTGACCCGTGAGCGTATCCGTCAGATAGAAGCCAAGGCCCTTCGAAAGCTGCGTCATCCCAGCCGCAGCCGGAAGCTGAAGGATTATCTGGATTGATGAAGGTTGTACTCTCCCGCAGGCTGCAGGCTCTGGCCGATATGGTGACTTTGGGGAACCGGGTGGCAGATGTGGGATGTGACCATGGCTTTTTGTCCATCTATCTTGTGCAGAATCAGATCAGTCCCCGGGTTTTGGCAATGGATGTGAGAGAAGGGCCCCTGGCCAGGGCAAAGGAACACATCGCCAGGTGCGGGCTGGGAAGCTACATAGAGACCCGTCTTTCCGATGGGCTTAGTGCATATGAAAAGGGAGAAGCCCAGACGCTTGTGTGCGCAGGCATGGGAGGACGGGTGATGACCAAAATTCTTGCCTCGCAGGAAGAGAAAGCAAAAAGCTTTTCGGAGCTGATTTTGCAGCCCCAGTCGGAGATTCCCCAGTTCCGCAGATTTTTACAGGACGGGGGATATAAAATCCAGGAAGAGAATATATTGTGTGAAGAGGGAAAATATTATTTTATGATGAAAGCCGTCTACACAGGACAGGAGATCGATAATCAAAGTGAGCTCTTTTTGGAATTTGGGGAAAAGCTTTTAGAGGACAGAAATCCGGTACTCAGGGAATATCTGGAATACCGGCTGAAAACCACCCTGGAGATAGAAAAGGAGCTGAATTTCGGGGAAAAGGACAGGGCAAAGGAGCGTTTGTGCCAGGTGAGGCAGGAGCGGAAGCGCCTTCTGGAGGCACTGTCATATTGGGAGTAAGTATGACTGAAAGGGCAGGAAGAAAAATGATTACGGTAACGATAAAGGGTGAGAAGAAACAATTTCCCCAGGGAACAACCTATGAGACTGTGGCAGCGCCTTATCAGGAGGCATATGACAATATGATTGCAGTGGTATCGGTGAATGGTAAAATTCGTGAGCTGTTTAAGAAGCTCACAAAAGACTGTACCATTGATTTCTTTACCCTGCGGGACGATGTGGGATACAAGACCTATGTGCGCACTGCCACCATGCTGTTTTTAAAAGGCATATACGATGTGTTTGGCAGTAAGGCGGCCCAGGGAAGCCGGGTGGAGTTTGCCATAGGACATGGCTCTTATATCAGAGCGGGAGAGGGCGTCTTGGTCTCAGCGGAAAGTGCCAGGCAGATCAAGGATAGAATGTGGCAGCTGGTGGAACAGAAAACACCGTTCTATAAGCGCCTGTACTCTCTTGATGACGCCATGGAGCTGTTTCGCACACAGGGCATGAGGGACAAGGAAAAGCTGTTTCGGTACAGAAGAAGCTCCTTTGTAAATATCTATGAAATAGAAGGCTATTATGATTATTATTATGGATATATGCTGCCCAATGCAGGCTATGTGAAGTGGTTTGATGTGATACCCTATGATGAAGGCTTTATGCTGCTTCTGCCTTCTAAAAAGAACCCTTCTGTAGTGGAGCCTTTTACGGAACGCAAAAAGCTGTTTGCAACCCTGAAGGAGTCTGAGGAATGGGGAAGAAAGGTGGGCATTGAGACAGTCGGGGATTTGAATGATCAGATCTGCAGCGGTTCTTTAAGCGAGCTGATTTTGGTGCAGGAGGCTAAACAGGAGCGCAAGATCGGCGAGATTGCCAAGGATATCGTAAGCAGAGGGAATGTGAAGTTTGTTATGATTGCAGGCCCTTCCTCCTCGGGCAAAACCAGTTTTTCCCACAGACTGTCCATACAGCTTCGCACGCTTGGGAAAGTGCCCCATCCCATCGCCCTGGACGACTACTTTGTGGACCGGGAATTTACGCCCAGAGACGAAAAGGGAGATTACAACTTTGAATGTCTTGAGGCCATTGACATTAAAAAATTTAATGAGGATATGTGCAGACTGCTGAAGGGAGAGAGGCTGGAGCTTCCCACCTTTAATTTTAAAACCGGAAAAAGAGAATATAACGGGAAATATAAGAAACTGGGCCCTGACGACATTTTGGTCATTGAGGGAATCCACGGGCTGAATGGAAAGACATCCTACGCCCTTCCTGAGGAAAGCAAGTATAAAATTTATATCAGCGCGCTCACCAATATCAATATTGACGAGCACAACCGGATTCCTACTACGGACGGAAGGCTGCTGCGCCGTCTGGTGCGGGATGCCAGAACCAGGGGAGCGGATGCCAAAAGAACCATTTCCATGTGGCCGTCGGTGAGAAGAGGGGAGGAGGAAAATATTTTTCCCTATCAGGAGGATGCAGACGCCATGTTTAACTCGGTGCTAATCTATGAGCTGGCAGTTTTGAAGCAGTTTGCAGAACCCTTGCTTTTTCAGATATCCAAGGAGGATAAGGAGTATCATGAGGCGAAGAGGCTGCTTAAGTTTTTAGACTATTTTCTGGGTGTGACCAGCGAGAGTCTCCCCAACAATTCTATCTGCAGGGAATTTGTAGGCGGCAGCTGCTTTCAGGTTTAGGACGGAAAAATCATAAGCACAGGGGGAAGGATACGAATGAAAGAGCACGGAGAACAAAAACAAAGGGAAGCCGGAGAAGGTCTGGCTGTTTTAGCCAATTGGATTGTGCGGATCTGTGGGACTGCCATATTTTTGTTTCTGACCTGGTATTCTTTTCGGTATACCCAGTACATGAATCCGGGAGGAGAGGAGATACCCTTAAACGTGTGGGATTCCATGAGCAGAAACCTGCTGGTTCTGCTGTTTGCGGGGGCGTTTCTTGTCTTTTTGGCACAGGTGGAAAAACGTTTTTCGCAGCAGGTGAAAAATAGGATCAAACAGGCCGCGCTTGCTTTAACCCTGCTCTGGATTGGAGGGTGGAGCTTTTGGTGGATTACCGGTGCGGACAGACTGCCAACGGGTGACCAGGCCTTTGTTTATGGAGGGGCTTCCTATTTTCTGGAGGGCAATTATGAATTTTTGGCCCAGGGCGGATACTTCGGCATGTATCCCCATCAACTGGCGCTGACTGCGCTGATGGAGCTGCTTTTTGTTTTTGTGGGGACATATAATTATTTTGCCTTTCAGGTGATCTGCGCTTTTCTTGCGGTGGGCATTGTCTTTTTAGGTTATCGGATTGTGGAAGAGATTGTGGACCAGATGAGTGTTTTGGTGTTTTACTGTGCCACTATGCTGGGATGCCTGCCTCTGATTTTTTATACCAGCTGGGTGTACGGAGATATCCCCAGCATCTTTTTCTCCCTGCTGGCGGCATGGGCCCTTCTGCGGTATGGAAAAAAATCTCATTGGGGTTATCTGGTGCTGTGTGTCTTTTCTCTGACCATGGGGATTTTGGTGCGAAAAAATTCTTTGATTCTTCTCATTGCTTTTTGTCTGGTGTCCCTTGTATGGGCCGTTTACCGCAAGGATAAGAAACTGCTGAAGGCAGCCGTCCTGGCGGTTTTGCTGCCCTGGCTGCTTTATATGGGAATTTACAAAATGTATGAGCTTCGTTCCGGTTATGAGCATTCTCAGGGTCTGCCTGTGCTTTCCTGGGTCTCCATGGGACTGCAGGAGAATAACGGCAAGTATGGCTGGTATTTTGACTATCCCAGAAGGATTTATTATGAGAATGATTGTGACAGGGATATCACGGAAGAAGTGGTAAAGCAGGATATTCGTGAAAGGCTTGGGGTGTTTCGGTCCGATCCTTCCTATGCGTGGACTTTCTTTCGGGAAAAGCTGCTGTCTCAGTGGAATGAACCCTTGTATCAGTCCCTGTATTTTAACACAGAATATGTGGAGGGGTTTGAACCTCCGGCGGATTCCCTGACGGCGAAGCTTGGGGGAGAATACTTTTTGAAGGTGCTTTGGGTTTGTGACAGGCTGCAGTTTGTTGTGTATTTCGGCATGCTTTTATATTTTGTCCTTGCTGTCAGGCCAAAAAGCAATCCTTTGCAGCATCTGCTGGCGGTGATGATGATAGGAGGCTTTTTGTTCAGCATTTTCTGGGAGGCTAAGGCAAGATATGTGCTGCCCTATTATGTCACAATGTTTTCTTTTTCCGCAGTGGGATACTGGCAGCTTATGGAGCAGATCTTCGGCATGATAAGGGGCAGAGGGCGTAAGGATAAAGATAATATCATTAAATTCAGGAAGGCGGCATAATTCAGGTATCATTTTTTTCTTGCGAAATGTACCGTGGCAGGATATAATCATTGACAGGTAAGTAGGACAAATAATCGCGGCTGCATTTTGTGCAGGTGAGGAAAGTCCGGGCTTCACAGGGCAGGATGCCAGATAACGTCTGGTGGAGGCGACTCCAAGGCTAGTGCAACAGAAATATACCGCCGGAACCGTTTCTTTGAGGCGGAGTCCGGTGAGGGTGGAAAGGCAGTGTAAGAGACTACCGTCCGTCTGGCAACAGGCGGAGCCATGTAAACCCCATCCGAAGCAAGACCAAAAAGAAAGCGACAGGCTTGCCCGGCCTGCTTTCAGGTAGGTCGCTTGATGCGGCTGGCGACAGCCGTACTAGATAGATGATTATTCGCGACATAACCCGGCTTACCGTCCTGCTTACCCCCAAAAAGCCAGGGAGGTGCGCGTGATAAAAAAAGGCATGATTGTTTTGGCGGGGGCATTTCTTTTGGCCGCCGCAATATTTTTTTTCCAGAGATTTTATGTGGAAGAGGAAGGGAAGGCTTACGGGGAGAGCAATCCGGCTAAGGAGAGTGTGCTTCCCCAGGCTTCCCTGATTTTTTCGGAAAATCCCGAGGAAGAAAATCTGGCCGGAATGCTGCAGGAGGAGGCTTCTGGCATGATGGTGCAGGTTCTGGCCAGGGGAAGCGGGGGCAGCGGTATTCTCTATAATGGAGATGAAAATGAACTGACGGTGTTGACGGCGGCTCATGTGCTTGGGCAGGAGAATGAGAGTGTATGGGTGGTATTTGCCGACGGATGGGCTGTGGAATGCCAGGTATATGAAAAGGCGGCGGATGCTGACCTGGCTTTTTTATCTGTACCGGTTTCAGATATTCCCAAGGAACATCTGGAAACCTATTGCCACGCGGCGGTGGATAAGGAAAGCTATGATTCCCTTGAGGCGGGAGACGGCGTGATTGTAATGGGTTCCTACGGGGGACCCGGCGAAAACGCCTATGAGGGAACGCTTCAGGAAACATGGGTCTATCTGGAGGATTTCTCTCAATATATGATGCTCATAAAAGCTCCCGCCGTACAGGGAATGTCCGGGGGAGGGGTGTTTGATCTAAACGGGCATTTCATCGGCCTTTTGTGCGGAGGGAATGAAAATGGAGAGCTGGCGGCGCTGCCTCTTGCTTTGATTGAGGCGGAATATGAAGAACAAAATTAGAGAACCTGCAGGGGGAGGAGGAAAGCTTCCCTCTGCAGGTTCTTTGCTGGGGCAGAATCGTTTTTTTATTTCGTAAAGCTGGAAAAATCCTGAATATGACACTCCGCCAGATTGGAACAGATATAATAGCCCTTGCGCCATTTTGCGGGGGAACATCCCACGTGGTTTTTGAAGGTGCGGATGAAGTTGGTGTAATCGTTGAAACCGCAGGCCTCGGCGGTTTCTGTGACGGAAAGGCCGTTTTCCAAAAACTGTTTCGCCAGTGTGAGCTTTTTGGTGAGGATATATTGCTTCAGGGTGATTCCCGTCTGGCGCACAAATTGAGAGCAGATGTAATTTTCCGTATAGGAATAGGCTTGGGCAAGCTTGGAAATTTTTAAATCTTCGTTGATGTGGGAGTCCACATAGGTGATGATATCACTGACCAGCCTGGTTTATGCGGCAAGCGGCGGCAGCAGCTGGATGATCACAAGCAACTGCAGCGATTATGAGACGGCTTTGGATCTTTTGACTACAGTGATGGGCGGAGAGCTGAGCGATGCGTTTTATCAGGACATCCTTTTGGACTCCAATTATATCGCAGGTTATCTTCCCACTGCGGGAAATGAAGAAATCTATAATACGCCGGATGATTTCTTCAACGGAGACACCATTTATGCAACCCTGGGACAGTTTGTGGACCAGCTTCCTGCAAGCAATACCAGCTCTGCTTATGATGAGACGATAAACGCCGTAGCCACGGCACTGACCAATGTGCTCAACGGCGCTGATATACAGTCGGAGCTGGACAATGCACAGTCCACTGTGGATTTTGCCATGGGAAATTGACGGACTCAAGCAATGGAAATTTTATGCAGAGGGCATCGAAAGGTGCCCTCAAAATATAGCATTCCTGCGCTGCGCTTCGGAATGGAGATAAATATGAAGAAGATGACAAACACAAAGAGACATACAGTAGTCGGATGGCTTTTTTTGCTTCCGGCTGCGCTTTTAATCTGCTTTATGAGCTTCCGCCCCATTTTTCAGGCTTTTTTAACATCTCTGAAAACAGGGATCGGCAATCAGATGACCTTTACGGGGCTTTCAAATTATGCCAGATTGTTGGAGGATAAGACGCTTCTGACGGCTGTAACCAATACGCTGATTTATATGATCCAGATTCCCGTCATGCTGGGACTGGCCCTGTGGCTGGCAACGCTCCTAAACAGGAAGGGACTAAAATGCAAAGGACTGTTTCGGGTTTTGCTGTTTCTGCCCTGCGCCACGGCGTCGGTTTCCTACTCTTTGATTTTCCGCATTATGTTTGCTTACAACGGAATGATTAATACCTTTTTGGTATCTGCCGGCATTCTGGATACGGGATACAATTTTTTCGGAAATCCCTGGTCGGCGCGTCTGATTATTCTGCTGGCGCTTGTCTGGCGGTGGACGGGCTATAACATGGTTTTTTTGTCCGCAGCCTTGCAGAATATTGATGAGAGCATATATGAATCGGCGGTTTTGGACGGAGCCTCGGAGCTTCAGAAATTTTTTAAGATCACCATTCCCCTGATAAAGCCTACACTGATTCTGCTTTGCATTATGACGGTAAACGGAACCATTCAGCTGTATGACGAATCGGTGAACTTAACGGGAGGAGGACCTGCCAACTCCACTTTGTCCATATCCCATTATATTTATAATCTGTCCTTTGAGTATACGCCCAATTTCGGATATGCTACAGCCATCTCTTTTGTGATCTTTGTGGTGGTTGCGGTATTGTCCCTGATTCAGATGAAGGTAGGTGACAAACGTGAATAAAAGAAAGCTTGCGGGAACCTATGTGGTGCTGATGATTGCAGTAATCTTTTCTGTGTTTCCCATATACTGGATGTTTGTGTCCGCTACAAATACCCACGCCCAGATTATCACGGGAAGACTTTTGCCGGGAAGCAATCTGCTCACAAATTTGAAAAACCTGCTGGAGGCCAAGAATATTGGAACGGCAATGGCCAATTCCTTTAAATATTCCATTACCCAGACGCTTCTTGCGCTGCTTGTAAGCTCCATTGCGGGCTATGGTTTTGAAATTTACAACGACAGGGGAAAGGATTTTGTCATGAAAATCCTGATGCTGTCCATGATGGTGCCGTCCATTTCCACAGTGATACCGCTGTATACCATGTTTTCCAGAATGGGACTTTTAAATTCCACCCTGGCTTTTGTGCTGCCGGGTATTTCCTCCGTGTTTTTGATTATGCTGTTCAGACAGGGAGCCCGGGCTTTTCCTCATGAAATCATACAAGCGGCCAGAGTGGACGGGCTGAATGAACTTCAGATTTTTTTCCGTATGTTCGTGCCTATTATGGCGCCTACCTATGTGGCAGCTTTGACCATAACCTTTATGAATTCCTGGAACAGCTATATGTGGCCCAGTATTATTATGCTGAATAATGATTCCGTCACTATGCCTCTTCTGATTGCGAACCTGATGTCCGGCTATACCCAGGACTATGGCTTGATTCTGCTGGCGGTTTCTATCTGTACAATACCTGCCATTATTATTTTTACGGTGCTGCAGAGATATTTTACTGCCGGGATTACCGGCTCCGTTAAAATGTAATTACATCCGGGAGGGAAGGAATCATGAAAACCTTAAAAAATGGCGAATTATGGTATGATACCCAGGGCAATGTGATCCATGCTCATGGGGGCTGTATGCTTAAGAAGGACGGTTATTATTATTGGTATGGTGAGAACCGAAACGATGATAATTATATCAGCTGCTACCGTTCTGCGGATTTGCGGGAGTGGGAATTTCGCAGACACATTCTGACGACCCATTCTCCCGTCAGCAAAAGCAGGGTGAAGGCATCCCTTACGCTTGTAAACGAAAAGGGAGGTAAGGTGAATCTGGAACGCCCCAAGGTGCTCTATAATGCTGCCACAAAAAAATATGTATTGTGGGTGCATTATGAAAACGGGGAAAATTACAGAGAGGCGGCCTGCGCCGTGGCCACCTGCGACGTGCCGGACGGAGATTTCGTTTACCACGGGCACTTTAACCCCTTTGGGTATATGTCACGCGATTGTACTTTGTTTCAAGAAGAGGACGGCACGGCTTATTTTATTTCTGCGGCCAGGGATAATGCGGATCTGCATATCTATCGGCTTCAGGAGGATTATCTGAACATAGATTCCCTGGTGAACAGGCTGTGGCAGGGAGAGTACAGGGAGGCCCCGGCTGTCTTTCAGAGAAATGGCACCTATTATATGCTGACCTCCTTCTGCACGGGCTGGAAGCCCAATCAGGGAAAATACGGAACCGCTGAAAGCATGGACGGAAAATGGTCCATATTGAAGGAATTCGGGGATGAAACTACCTTTCATACCCAGCCGGCCTTTGTGATGCCCATTGGAAGTCCGGACAACAGAGAATTTCTCTATATTTCGGACCGCTGGGACGAAGAAGATTATAATCATTCCAGCTATGTCTTTTTGAAGCTGACATTTGACGCTGAGGGCGGCCTGCATCTGGAATACGATGAGAATGCGCCCCTGGACGTGGAGGGAAGGCCGGAAGGAGAAAGGAATTGATGATGGAGAGATCTGTGGAGCTTCCTGATATCCTGACTGCCTGCTCCGGCAGGCGGATAGAGAACAGCCAGGACTGGGAGCGCTTTCGGCGTCCGGAGCTTTTAAATCTGTTTACAGGGTGCATTTATGGCTACTGTCCTTTTCCCGTGCCATGGGCGGTATCCTATGAAAGAATAGGAGTGATCCGTCAGGGGTCATGGGGAAGGCGGGAACAGCTTGTACTGCACCTGCCGGGATTTTCTTTCCCTCTCGCATTGTATCTGCCAGAGGGGAGAGGTCCCTTTAAAGTAGTGGTCTATTTGAGATTGACCAATGAGAGGGAAACGGTAATTCCGCTGAACCGGATTTTACAGCGGGGCTATGCGGTTTTGCTTCTCTGGGTGGAGGATGTGGCCCCGGATGTTCCGGACACTTTTGAGAAGGGGATTTTTAAGAGCCTTTCGGGGAAGAGAGGAAGAAAGGACTGCGGCGCTATGGGGGCATGGAGCTATGCTCTTAGCCGGGTCATGGATTATATAGAACAGGACGAAAGGCTTCTGGCGGCAAAAAGCGTATTGGCGGGCTTTTCCCGGGGAGGCAAATGCGCCCTGTGGACAGCGGCGGCGGATCAGCGTTTTGCGCTCTGCGCAGCCTTTCATTCCGGATGTACGGGAGCGGGCCTAAGCAGATGGGGCAGCAAAAACAAGGAAACGGTAAAAGAGATTACGCAGAAGTTTCCCTATTGGTTTTGTGAGGCTTATGGGGCATATGGGGAGAAAGAAGAGTACCTTCCCGTGGACCAGCATATGCTGCTTGCGCTGATTGCCCCCAGATTTCTGTACCTGGCAGGTTCCCTGGAGGATCCCTGGGCGAACCCGGAAAGCGAGCTGGAAAGCGCATGGCTGGCCTCCGAGGCCTATGCACTGTATGGTCTTTGGGGGCTTAAGCTGCCGGAGGAACTCAAGGAAGGAAAGCTGTATAAGGAAGGCAGAATTGGGTGCTATATCCATAAGGGCGTACATGAAATGACGGAGATGGAGTGGGAACTTCTGCTGGATTTTGCAGATGAAAAATTTTTGTTTCAGTAATTGTAAAACAGGTTATGGCAAGGGCGCAGAGAAAGCATCTCTGCGTCTTTTCCTATTGACAATCAAGTCATAATGGAGGAGAATAAAAGGCAGTGGCGGGCAGATTCTGCCCGAAGGAAAGGAAGTAGAAAAATGACAAAGATTGACGTGGTGTCTGGATTTCTGGGAGCAGGAAAGACAACCTTGATAAAGAAGCTTTTGCAGGAGGCGCTTTCAGGAAGCAAAACAGTGCTGATTGAGAATGAGTTTGGTGAAATCGGCATTGACGGCGGGTTCTTGAAGGAGTCGGGAATTGAAATCAAGGAGATGAATTCCGGCTGCATCTGCTGTTCTCTGGTGGGAGACTTTGGCGCCTCCTTAAAGGAAGTCATAGAAACCTATGAGCCGGAGAGAATATTGATTGAGCCCTCCGGCGTGGGAAAGCTTTCCGACGTGTTAAAGGCAGTGGACAATGTGGCCTTAGACCTGGATGTACAGGTAAACAGCGCTGTTGCAGTGGTGGATGCCGCAAAGTGCAAAATGTATATTAAGAATTTCGGCGAGTTTTTTATCAATCAGATTGAATATGCGGGAACCGTTATTTTGAGCAGAACGGATAAGGTTTCTGAGGAAAAGATTCATGCCTGTGTGGAGCTGATCCGCCAGTATAACAAAAAGGCGGCCATTATTACCACGCCCCTTAAGCAGCTGGACGGAAAGGATGTACTGGAAACCATCGAAGGAGCGGATAGACTGGAAGATATGATGCAGGAACTGCTTAAGGAGGCCTGCGGCCATGAACACCATCACCATGAGGAAGACTGCGGCCATGAACACCACCATCACCATGAGGAAGCTTGCGACCATGAGCACCACCATCACCATGAGGGAGACTGTGGCCATGAGCACCATCATCACCATGAGGAGGGCTGTGACCATGAGCACCATCATCATCATGATGAGGACTGCGACTGCGGCTGCCATGATCATCATCATGAGCATGGACATCATCATGCGGACGAAGTGTTTACCAGCTGGGGGGTGGAGACGCCTAATGTATACAGTGCTGAGGAAATAGAGCAGATTCTGACGGCCTTAGACAGCGGTGAGTACGGCGCTGTGCTGCGGGCAAAGGGGATGCTTCCCGCCGCGGATGGTTCTTGGATTTATTATGATTATGTTCCGGGCGAGCATGATGTGAGAAGCGGCAGGCCTATGGTAACGGGAAAGATATGCGTTATCGGGTCAAAGCTTGACGAAGAAAAGCTTGGGGAGCTGTTTCGGCAGTAGTGTAAAGAGAAAGCTGAGTCTGTGATGATACTTCACGGATGTTGGAAAGGCAGGAGCGCGGCATGAAGCCAGTATATGTGATAAACGGTTTTTTAGAAAGCGGCAAGACGGAATTTATTACCTTTACGCTGGGGCAGCCCTATTTTCAGATCAGGGGAAAAACATTGCTTCTTTTATGCGAAGAGGGTGAAATCGAATACGAGGAGGAGCTTTTAAAAAAGAGCAGGACGGAAGTGGAGCTGATTGAGCAGGAGGAGGATTTTAATCCCTCTCACCTGCTGGAGCTGGAAAAAAAGCACAAGCCGGAACGGATCATTATAGAATACAATGGCATGTGGAACTTTAAAAATATGAAGCTTCCGAGACAGTGGAGAATAGAGCAGCAGATCACCACCATTGACGGCTCTACGTTTCCCATGTATTATACAAATATGCGTTCCCTTTTGGCGGAAATGATCCGAAATTCTGAAATGATTATTTTTAACCGTTGTGACGGAATCGCCGATCTGAATAATTACAAGCGGAATATCAAGGCCGTAAATCCGTCGGCTGACGTAATTTTTGAGGACTCCAATGGTGAGATTGACGAAATCTTTGAGGATGATCTTCCCTATGACTTAAATCAGGATACCATTGTCCTGGACAATGAGGGTTATGGTATCTGGTACCTGGATTCCATGGACCATCTGGAGCGGTATTTCGGGAAAAAGCTGCAGTTTGTGGCAATGGTGTTAAAACCGGATCATTTTCCGCAGGATTATTTTGTGCCTGGAAGAATGGCTATGACCTGCTGTGCCGACGACATGGCCTTCTTGGGCTATGCCTGCCAGTTTGCCGGGGCAGGTGCCCTGAAGCAGAAGGAGTGGGTAAAGGTGACGGCGACTGTTTCCAGGGAGTATTGGGCAGACTACAAGGGAGAGGGCCCGATTCTTCATGCGCTCAGCGTGGAAAAGACAAAGGCGCCTAAGGATGAAATTATCAGCTTTACTTAAAGGAATCAGGTGATATGAAGCAGATGCGAATCGGTGAAAAAATCGGCTGGAGCAAAGAGAGCAGAATCGGAAGGCTTGTATTTATTCTGCTGCTTTTTCTCTATACCGGAGTAATGCTGTATCTGTTTTTGATGCAATGCTATGAAGTGCCGGATTTCATATCAGATATGCCGGCTTATGTGGAAAAGACGGCTGGGATAGCGGGAGACTATGAGTTTCCCTATCCCTTGTTTTTTACTGTGGCAAAGCTTTTTGCTGTTTTTTTGGGAGCGCCTGCGGCAGTGGCTGTGACAACGGCGATTTTGAATTCCTTTGGCGTGTGTACGGCAAAATATTATATGAACCGTCAGGTAAGGTCTTTTGTCTGCTATGAGGAGATGAGCGAAAAAAAACGCTGCATGACAGATATTTGCGTGACTGGTGCGGTGTTCGCCCTATTTTTACTGGGGAATCTTTATTCTCCCAAAAATACGGCTTTTTTTGGATTTGATTATGCTTACAGGTGTATGGGAATTTATACTCCCAACCCGGTGTGGAACGCTACCTATATGGCAACCAGACCCTTTGCGGTCATCTGCTTTTTCGAGGCGGTAAATCTGCTCTCAGAGTACAGAGAAAATTTTCAGTGGAAGAAATGTGTGCCTTTTGCGCTCAGTCTGTTTCTTACAACCATAACAAAGCCAAGCTATACTTTGGTAGTGGTTCCGGTGTTTGGACTGGTTCTATTGTTTCATGCAATCAGGAGTAAGGGGAAAAGCTTAAAAAATGCCTTTTTCGTGTGTGTCACAATGATCCCTACCGGTATTGATCTTTTGTACCAGTATTCCGGGGTTTTTTCGGGAACCAACGCTTTGGGAGAGGAGACAGGAATCGGCTTTGCCTTTGCAAAGGTATGGGGCAATTTTTCCAGTAATATCCCCTTAAGTATTGTGATGGGGATGGCACTGCCTTTGGGCGTGCTTGTGCTGAATCTGGGAGAGCTTAAGAAAAACGGGGCATACCGCTTTGCATGGCTGAATTATCTTATGGGAGCCGGAATGTTTCTTGTACTGTATGAAAAAGGCTTTCGGATGCTCCACGCCAATTTTTCCTGGGGATATATGCACGGGATGTTTTTTGTGTTTTTGATGACATTGGTTTTGGTGATCAAGAATACCGTGCAGTGGAGGAAAAGCTGGAGAATTATATTCGCAGCGGCAGAGTGGGCAGTGCTTTTGGCGCATTTGGCATGCGGATTGAATTTTTTGTGGTATGCCTTGCAGGGAAATGACTTGGCGGGCTTTTAAAAACAATGGAAATGAGGACAGTTATGCAGATTTTGATCGGACTTCTGATACCGTTTCTGGGAACCGCCCTGGGAGCGGCCTGTGTGTTTTTTCTGAAAAATCAAATTGGACCCAATGTCCAGAGAATGTTTACCGGGTTTGCTGCGGGGGTTATGGTGGCTGCTTCCGTGTGGTCCCTTTTGATTCCCGCCATGGACATGAGCGGGGAGATGGGGAAGCTTGCGTTTATACCGGCGGTTGCAGGCTTTCTTCTTGGAATTTTGTTCCTTCTTTTGCTGGACAGTCTGGTTCCCCATCTGCATATGGGCAGCAATGTGCCGGAGGGAAGAAAGAGCGGCTTTGGAAGGACCGCTATGCTCCTGTTTGCTGTGACCATTCATAATTTTCCGGAGGGAGCTGCCTGCGGCGCTATTTTTGCGGGGGTTTTAAGCGGGGAAGGTTCTGTTACCATGGCGGGGGCATTGGCCCTGTCCTTGGGAATTGCGCTGCAGAATTTTCCGGAGGGAGCCATTATCTCCCTGCCCCTTCGCAGTGAGGGAAACAGCAGAGCAAAATCCTTTTTGCTGGGAACCTTGTCGGGGGCGGTAGAGCCGTTTGGAGCCCTTTTGGCCATCGGCCTTGCGGGAGTGGTAACGCCCATTCTTCCTTATATGCTTTCCTTTGCAGCAGGAGCCATGATTTATGTAGTTGTGGAGGAGCTGATACCGGAGGCCAGCACGGGCAGCCATTCCAATATGGGCACCATAGCCTTTGCCATCGGTTTTTCTCTTATGATGGTGCTTGACATAGCGTTAGGGTGAAAAAGTAATGCAGGAAAATGAAAAAGACATACAAAAGCTGAACAATAGATTCAGGGAGCTGGCAGAGAAATCTTTTCAGCAGAATTTGTTTACCTTCACTGGCTTTTTGGGGCTTTCGGAGCAGGATGCTTTCTTTCGTCTGGAGAGGGAACTGTCTTATGCAGGCTGTACTCTTTTTGGGGGAAGAGAGAATGCGGAGAGAAGGATGCTTCGGTTTGGAAGTCCGCAGGAGTTTGGTTATGATGTGCCTTTCCCCATTGTCTGTATCCATATCCGTCCGGTGGCTGCAAAATTTGCTGACAGCCTCTCCCACAGGGATTTTCTGGGGGCCTTGATGAATCTTGGAATCGAGAGAAGCACCCTGGGGGATATCATGGTGGGAGATAAGGAGGCGTATCTGTTTTGTGCGGATTCCATGGGAGACTATATCTGTGAGCAGCTTACCCAGGTCAGGCACACCAGCGTGACCTGCGCAATTACGGAGAATTTTGAGGAAATTCCAATGGAGGAGCCGGTGCGCCAGAGAATCCAGGTGTCCTCCCCAAGAGTGGATGCTTTGCTTGCGAAGGTATATAACAAATCAAGGAGCGACTGTCTGGAGCTGTTTCGGGCCGGGCGTGTCTTTGTAGACGGCAGGCTGTGCGAGAGTAACTCCAGGCTGCTTAAGGGCGGCGAGACGGTAAACGCCAGAGGCTTTGGAAAATTTGTTTATACGGGCCAGGCGGGAGAGACGAGAAAAGGGAAGCTGAATGTGGAGGTAGCCGTGTTCAGATAGAAATGAGGGCGAGAATATGTATCATTACACAGTTGTGCAATGGCTGTTTTTCTTTTATTTTTATTGCTTTTTTGGCTGGTGCTTTGAATCGGCCTATGTGTCTATAAAGTCTAAAAGGCTGGTGAACAGGGGATTTATGCGGGGCCCCTTTCTGCCGCTGTACGGCTGCGGGGCAATTATGATGCTGATGGTTTCCAAGCCCTTTCAGGAGAATTTGGTTTTGGTATATATTGCCGGCTGTCTGGGAGCAACGGTTCTGGAATATGTGACCGGTGTGACAATGGAGGCGCTCTTTAAGGTCCGGTATTGGGATTATTCCAAAAATAAATTTAATTTTCAGGGACATATTTGTCTCGGCTCCTCACTGGCCTGGGGAGGGCTGACGATTCTTATGACAGAGGTAATCCATAAGCCCGTAGAGCGGCTGGTGCTGTCCATACCTGGCAGATATCTGGGAATTATAACGTTTTTGCTTTCGGTGTATATTTGTGTGGATTTTGCACTTTCCTTCAAGGCGGCTTTGGATCTGCGGGATATTCTGGTGCAGATGGAGCGGGCCAAGGAAGAAATGATGCGTATTCAGAAGCGTCTGGACGTGATTATTGCATTGACGGAAGAGGATTGGTCCAGCCGTAAGAGTGAATTTGCGGACGGTCTGGCTTTGCGCAAGGGCGAGATCAAAGAAGGAATCTCCATGCGGATGGAGGATGTGAAGGCCCAGATTGACGAGACATTGGAAAAATTGAAGAATCTGGCGCAGACAAAGCCCAATGCGTATCTGGACAGCGTGAAGGAGGAAATTTTCGACCTGAAGGTGAAATATAAAAGCAGTCTGGATTATCGCAGCCGTCTTGGAAAGCTTAAGGACTTTTTCCAAAGGGGCCTGATTCGTTCCAATCCGACCATGAACTCTGAGAAATTTAAGGAAGCGCTGGAGGAATTAAAGAAAAATTCTCAGAAAAAGAGAAAATAAGGAGAGGGAAGCAAGCCAAGTTAAAGAAATCTTAAACACTTGGCTTGTTTTTTGTTAAGAAGCATTTTGGTAAAATCAAAAGCAGGAGGGTGAGAAATGTACAACATATTAATATGTGACGATGAGAAGGATATTGTAAATGCACTAAAAATTTATCTGCAGGATGAAAACTATCAGCTGTTTCAGGCCTTTGACGGAAAGCAGGCCCTGCGGGTGATCGAGGAGAATGAGATTCATCTGGTGCTTTTGGATATTATGATGCCTGAGCTTGACGGGATATCCGCAATGGTAAAAATACGGGAAAGAAGCAATGTTCCCATTATTCTGCTCACTGCAAAAAGTGAGGATACGGATAAGGTTCTGGGACTGAATGTGGGGGCGGACGATTATGTAACAAAGCCCTTCAATCCCGTAGAGGTGGCTGCCAGAGTGAAATCCCAGCTGCGGCGTTATATGCAGCTGGGCAGTGGGAAAATAAGGACAGATATTCTTAAGGTTGGGGGCATTGAGCTGGATGATAAGGAAAAGCTGGTTACCCTGGACGGTGAGGAGGTTTCTCTTACGCCTACGGAGTATGAAATTTTAAAGCTTTTGATGGAGCATGCGGGACAGGTCTTTTCCCCCAGGGAGATTTACACGAAAATCTGGAACGATCTGCCTTATGGCAGTGAAAACACAGTGGCGGTACATATCAGACACCTGCGGGAGAAACTGGAGATTAACCCCGCAGAGCCCAGATATTTGAAGGTGGTATGGGGCCAGGGCTACAAATGTGAAAAGAAAGAATAAGAAGGGAAAACGGAGGCAATATGAGCAAGAGGCAAGGTGACAGGAGATTAACGGGAAGCACGGGAGCCAGAGTTGCGGCTTTTTTTCTGCTGGTGGTCAGTTTTGTTCTGGGACTGGCATCTGCAGCGGCAGCTTTGTGGATGTATGGGCCTAATTACGGCAGCAAGAAGGAGATGGTGGATGCACTGATCTGGACAAGCGTGAGAGAGGATCTGGATGTGGCGGAGAGTTATTATCGCATGGCCCTGGAACAGGTTTCTCTTAGAAGGGAGGCTGAGGCCCTGCAGGGAAACCTCAAAGAAAGCCTCTCTGGAATGCTGGAAGAAGATATGGGGGATTATTTCGCCGGCCGAAACAGCAGCGCAGAGCTGTATTTGGAAGGGGAGCTGGTGTGGAGCTGCTATGACGGCACCGACACTCCCTATGTCTACAATAGCCTGAATGTGATTCCGGCGGAATGGATCAGAGAAGATGTCCCGGAGACTGATGCAGACAGGGAAGCTGTGGAGGAGCCGGAAGCTGTGGAGGAGCCGGAATATGCGGAGTATGCTGTCTATCTCTATGTGGACCCGGAATTTCCCATAGGAGACGGTTATCAGGTCAGCGCACATAATGCGGATATACTCTATGAACTGCGGAGCGTCCTGCCGGGAATTGCGCTGCTTTGCATTGTGGTATTTTGCCTTTCCTTTATCTTTTTGATGTGCAGTGCGGGACATAAAAACGGACGGGAAGGCGTGGGGCCTGGAGTGCTCACGGAGCTTCCCCTTGATCTTCTGACGGCGGCCTTTGGCTTTGTGGCTTTTCTGGGGCTTATACTTGTCTATTCCTTTATGAATTACTCCGTGGAAATGTTTGCCCTTTCCGTGCTGATTGTGGGAGCGCTGGAGATAGTGTGGTGTACTATTTTCTGCATGGAATTTGCTCTGCGTTTAAAGCTTGGAAAATTTTGGAGAAACACCATTGTCTACAGAGTGCTCAGGTTTCTTTTCCGGACGGTCAAAAAGCTTGTGGGAACGTTAGTCTGGCTGGTGGGAAAAATTCCTCTTGTGATGAATGTGGTGCTGGTATTTGGCGTAATCTGTGTTGTGGAGCTTTTTGGACTTTTGGGCTTTGGTTTACGATTACATCTGGGTATGCTGTGCTTTCTTTGGCTGATGGAAAAGATTGTACTGTTTTTGGGCGTTTTATATATTGCGTTGGTGTTTCAGAAGCTTTTGCAGGGAAGCAGAGCCATTGCCAGAGGGGATTTATCCTATCATGTGGATACCTCCAGAATGATTTTGGATTTTAAGGAGCATGGGGAAAACCTAAACCGCATCGGAGAGGGGATCGGGAAAGCGGTGGAGGAACGCATGAAAAGCGAGCATTTGAAAACAGAGCTGATTACGAATGTTTCCCATGACCTGAAAACGCCGTTGACCTCCATTATTAACTATGCGGACCTGATAGGCAGCGAAAGACTGGAAAACGAGAAGGTGAAGGAGTACGCGGAGGTTTTGCTCCGCCAGTCCAGACGGCTGAAAAAGCTGTTGGAGGATCTTGTGGAGGCTTCCAAAGCCACCACAGGCAATCTTGAGGTGAATCTTACACCCTGTGACATTGGCGTGATGCTTTCACAAGCGGTGGGAGAGTATGGTCAGCGTTTCGCAGAAAAGCAGCTGGAGCTGATTGTAAGACAGCCGGAGGAAGCGGTGCGCATTTTAGCCGACGGCAGACATCTTTGGAGAATCTTTGACAACCTGTTTAACAATATTTATAAGTATGCCCAGGAAAATTCCAGAGTGTATCTGAATGTGGAGTGTACGGGAGAAAACGCTGTCATTCTGTTCCGAAATATGTCCAAATATGCGCTGGAGCTTTCGCCCCAGGAGCTTGAAGAGCGATTTGTCAGGGGAGATAAATCAAGACATATGGAAGGAAACGGCCTTGGGCTTTCCATTGCCAAAAGCCTCACGGAGCTGCAGAAGGGATCAATGGAGATTGTGACGGATGGTGACTTGTTTAAAGTGATTCTGCGGTTTCCTCTGCTGCAAAACGAAAGCTGAAAAAGAGACTTGGCGGTAAGCTGTTTACCGCCAAAGTCTCTTTCGGGAAATGAGGGAGCGTCTACTTTGCAGATTCTGTGTATTTTTCTTCACAGTATTTGCAGCGGTAGACCTCTTTTTCTTCATCCGCAAGAATAAAAATGTGGGGAAGCCCTTGTTCTATGGAGGTGATACATCTGGGATTGCGGCATTTGATCACATTTTTGATCTGCTTTGGAAGAGAAAGCTCTTCCTTAGAGACGATCTCACCGTTTTTGATAACGTTGACGGTGATATTATGGTCAATAAAAGCCAATACATCCAGATTCAGCTGGTTCAAATCACATTCTACCTTCAGGATATCCTTTTTGCCCATTTTATTGCTGCGGGCATTTTTGATAATGGCCACAGTGCAGTCAAGCTTATCCAGCTGTAAGTGCTCGTAAAGGCTTAAGCTTTTGCCGGCTTTGATGTGATCCAAGACAAAGCCCTCTTCGATTTTTCCAACATTTAGCATGATGTGCCTCCTTCCGGCAGGGGTTGAATATTTAACAGGGTCAGGATGAGAGCCATTCTTACATACACTCCATACTGGGCCTGTTTAAAGTAAGCGGCTCTGGGGTCCTCATCTACTTCCACAGAGATTTCGTTGACCCGGGGAAGGGGATGAAGAATCAGCATGTCCTCTTTTGCCAGCTTCATTTTTTCCTCATTTAAGATATAAAAGTCTTTTAACCGCACATAATCCTCTTCATTAAAGAAACGCTCCTTCTGCACACGGGTCATATAGAGAAGATCAAGCCTGGGCATGACATCCTCCAGACGAATCACCTCCTCATAGGGGATGCCCTTTTCCTTCAGCATATCAGTGATATAATCCGGCACCTTAAGCTCCTCCGGGGAGATAAAAAGAAAGCGTATGCCACTGTAGCGCACCAGGGCATTGATCAGAGAGTGCACCGTACGTCCGAATTTCAGGTCTCCGCACAATCCGATGGTAAAATCGTTTAAGCGTCCCTTCAGGCTTCGGATGGTCAGCAGATCGGTGAGGGTCTGGGTGGGGTGCTGGTGGCCGCCATCCCCGGCATTGATGACAGGGATAGTGGATTTCTCTGCGGCAACCATGGGAGCGCCTTCCTTAGGATGACGCATGGCGCAGATATCTGCATAGCAGGAAATGATGCGGATGGTGTCAGATACGCTCTCTCCTTTGGAAGCAGAGGAGGAAGCTGCATCGGAAAAACCAATGACCTGTCCGCCCAGCCTTGTCATAGCGGATTCAAAGCTTAAGCGCGTGCGTGTACTGGGTTCATAGAAGCAGGTGGCCAGAATTTTTCCACTGCAGGCGTGGGCATATTTCTCTGGATGCCTTTCGATGTCGCCTGCCAGGTCGAATATCTTGTCCAGCTCCTCCTTTGTAAAATCAAGTGGACTCATCAGGTGTCTCATTTTAATCTCCATTCCTGCGCATTTTTCAGCGCATAATCAGTATTTGGGCTTTTTGCAGTCTGCCCAAGGGCGGTCTGCCGGACATGGAAAAGCCGAAGAGAAAATCTCTTCGACTGTTATTTGTTATTCTTGGAAGGATAACAGCTCCTCAACGCTTTTGCGTCTGGGAGCGGCAGGACTTTCTGCGGGATACCCGATGGGAATCAGAGCAATCAAATCCCTCTCCTCTGGAATATGTAAAAGAGCAGAGGCCTCCTCCTGATCGAAAATACCCATGATAACGGTTCCAAGGCCATGCTCATAGGCAGCCAGACAAAAAGCTTCGCTGGCAGCTCCGGCATCAAACATCTGCCAGGAATCACCGCGGTTTGTGGTATAAGAGCCGTCTCTCTCAAAGCCGCTGCGTCCTTTGATAATGGTAACTGCGATAACCATCGGCGCATTTTCCATGATCTCGCCATTTTTAGGATAACCGGAGGTGCATTTGGAAAGCTTCTGCTTCAGTTCTCCCTCCACGGCAATATAGCGTACAATCTGTGTATGCTTCCAGCTGGGTGCATAGGAGGCAGTCTCTACGATCTGTGAAAGTATTTCATGGGATACAGGCTGATCGGTAAACTGACGGATGCTTCTCCGTCCGGTAATACATTCTTTTGCAGTCATACGTTACCCTCCTTTACGTATTTTTATTATCATACCATTTCCAGCTTATACTTTCAATCGAAAGCGTAGAAAAAAATCGACAAATTTTTTGGCATTTTGAAAGAAAGGTTTTGCATAAAAAGATCATATCTACTATAATAAGTAGCATAAGAATTTTGCAGAGATTGTTGATGCGCGGGAAAGGAGCGGGAAGGGATAGGATATGATAGAATTTGTAGAAAGAAAGCGCTGGCTTTTCTTAGGTCTGCCCTTTACCTTTACGAAGTATATCGTAAAAGAGGACATGATTACCATAGAGGCAGGCTTTTTGAAAAAGGTTGAGAACGATTGTTATATGTATAAGGTACAGGATGTGGAGCATACGGCCAGCCTGATTGAGCGTATGTTTGGCATGGGGACAGTGGTCTGCTATACAGGGGACACCACTCATCCCAGACTGGCCCTTGAGCATATCCGCAATTCCAGGGCCTTGAAAGACTTTATTTTAAAGCAGTCTGAGGAGGCAAGAATGAAAAGGCGTACGGTGAATATGCTGGATATCGGCTCCGGAGACGGGGACGAAGGGGAAATGCTGTAGCCAAAGCAAAAGGATGTCACGATTTGCAGGACATCCCGGGGATATAATTAATGAGAATTTGACAAGACGGGACCGTTATCGGTCCTGTCTTTTGCGGCGGGGGAGGTAAGCCCTTCAAACAAAAGTCCCGCAAGGAACCAAAAGGGCGCATAGTCCAGGCGGATCAGCCGTTTGATATTCCAGCGGCTGCGTCCATAATCCCAGGGACACAAGGTGCGGCGGCTTAAGAGGCTGCCGGTGATATATTCGGTGGAGAAAATCAGGCTCATATAGGTAAGCCCCCGGACCCAGACGGATTTTTTGGAGAGGAGCCTGCCCAAAGGAGCCAGGAAGGCAGCACAGCCGTATATGGGAAACATCCAGACGGAGGTGTTGCCCCGAAGCTTCATGTCCCGGCGGCGGAAGGAGTCAAGAGAGGTAAAAAGGATTTCCATGCACCAGCCGGTGATGCCGCAGCGTATAAAGTTGTGTAAGAAGGTTTTGAATGCTTTTTTCATGAAATAAAGTGTTTCCTGTTTTTGGAGAAATATACAAAGAACAATGAAAAAAACAGCAAAAGACCCGAAGAGAGGCGGTGTGGAATTTGACTTATAAAGAAGCCCTTTCTTATATGGAAGCCATTGGAGGATATGGGATTGTGCCAGGGCTCGACAGCATCAGAGCGCTTTGCGGACGGATAGGAAATCCTCAGGATATGCTGAGATTTATTCATGTGGCCGGCACCAACGGCAAAGGTTCGGTAACAGCCTATCTATCCACTATATTAAGGTGTGCGGGATACCGGGTGGGAAGCTATGTTTCCCCCGTGCTTTTTTCCTATCGGGAGCGTATTGCGGTAAACGGAAGGCCCATTACTCAAAAGGCGCTCTGCCAGGGGGTGGAGCTTTTACGTAACGCATGTGATGAAATGACGAAGGAGGGAATGCCCCATCCTACCTCCTTTGAGGTGGAGACAGCTCTGGGATTTTGGTATTTTCAAAAGACGGAGTGCGATTTGGTAGTGCTGGAGACAGGAATGGGAGGGGGCATGGATGCCACCAATGTGATTCCGCCTCCTCTTGCGGCGGTTCTTACTCCCATCAGCATGGACCACATGAAATTTTTGGGGAGCACCTTGGGCGAGATAGCGGCACAGAAGGCCGGGATTATAAAAACCGGATGTTATGTAATTTCTGCAAGGCAGAAAGAGGAGGTTATGGAGGTCATTGCCCGTATTGCCCGGGAAAAGCACTGTCCTCTGCGGACTGCCGATGTTGACACTGCCAGCCAGATACGATATGGTATAGAGAGGCAGCGTTTTGACTATGGAGGATATAGGAGGCTTGAGATATCCCTTGCAGGCAAATGCCAGATTGAAAATGCAGTTCTTGCAGTGGAAACCACAAAGGCTCTGGAAAAACATGGCATCTGCGTGAAAGAAAAAGCGCTGCGCCAGGGACTTTTGCAGACCCTGTGGCCAGGGCGTTTTACTGTTGTAGCAAAAAAGCCCTGGTTTATTGTGGATGGGGCTCACAACAAGGCGGGGGCAGAGCAGCTGGCTCAGTCCTTAGCTCTTTATTTTCCTCAGAAAAGAATTATTTTTATTATGGGAGTGCTGAGGGATAAGGACTATACCGGGATGCTTGCGGTCACTTGTCAATATGCGGATCAGATTATCACAGTGACGCCGCCGGAAAACGCAAGGGCGTTGCCCGCCTATGATCTGGCTGTGGAAGCCTCTTTGGTGCACCCCAATGTGACTGCGGCGGACAGTCTGGAGGAGGCTGTGGAGATGAGCTATCTTCTGGCGGGGAGAGAGGATGTGATTCTTTCCTTCGGCTCTTTGTCCTATCTCGGCAGGATGATAAAGATTGTGGAAAAGCGTTCACAGAAAGGCAGTAAAAATGATAGATCATGAAAAAGTAAAAAAAGCAGTGGAGCTTCTTTTGGAGGGCATAGGCGAGGATGTGGAAAGAGAAGGGCTCCGCGAGACGCCGGAGAGAATTGCCCGTATGTATGAAGAGATATTCTCCGGAAGGGATGATGACCCTGGCCAGCATTTATCCAAGGTCTTTTCTGTGGAACACAACGATATGGTTTTGGAAAAAGATATTGTGTTTTATTCCACCTGCGAGCATCATATGATGCCCTTTTTCGGAAAGGCTCATGTTGCCTATATCCCCAATAAAAAGGTGACGGGACTGAGCAAGCTTGCCAGGACTGTTGAGGTGTTCGCAAAGCGGCTGCAGATTCAGGAGCAGATGACGGCGCAGATTGCCGATGCAGTGATGGAACATCTAAGCCCCCAGGGAGTTATGGTGATGGTGGAGGCAGAGCATATGTGCATGACCATGCGGGGAGTAAAGAAGCCAGGCAGTAAAACGGTCAGCGTAGCGGTAAGAGGCATCTTTGAGCAGGATGATACACTGCAGAACCGGTTTTTCCAGATGGTAAAAGCATAGGCCGAAGGAAACGGCCAGCGCATGGAGCAGGTGAATCACATGGATAGAATCGATAAAATAATAGAGCACCCTTTATTTTTGCATCATCTGCGTCAGAATCAGGCGGCAGAAGCCGAAAGGCGATTCTGCCGCCATGATATGACGCATTTTTTGGATGTGGCCAGAATCGGAGTAATAATAAGCTTAGAGGAGGGGCTTAAGATTCCAAGAGACTGGATTTATGCGGCGGCACTTTTGCACGATATGGGGAAGCATATTCAATATGAGGATGGGACGCCCCATGAGCTTGCAAGTGGAAGGATTGCACCCCAAATACTGCAGGACTGCGGCTATGATCAAAAAGAAACAACTGTTATTACTGAAGCAATTTTGAAGCATAGAGAAAAAAGCACAGCCCAGGAAAAGAATTTGAGTGGAATTCTATATAGAGCAGACAAAGCCAGCAGACCTTGCTTTGCCTGTGAAGCGGAGCCGGACTGTAATTGGAAGTCAGATAAGAAAAACAGGAAAATAAAATATTGAGCAGGAAACAGATGCAGCAGGGAGGCTTCAAAAATAATATGAAGATTGGAAATAGAGAATTTGATACGAAGAATCACACCTATATTATGGGAATTTTAAATGTGACGCCGGATTCCTTTTCGGATGGAGGAAAATGGAATGATCGGGACAAGGCCCTCCACCGTGTGGAGGAAATGCTGTCTGAGGGAATGGATATTGTGGATATCGGAGGAGAATCCACCAGGCCGGGATATACTGTGATCACTGACCAGGAGGAGATTGAGAGAACAGCCCCTGTGATCGAGGCCATAAAGGCAAATTTTGACGTGCCTGTTTCCCTGGATACTTATAAAAGCCAGGTGGCTGCGGCAGGCATAGAGGTGGGGGCGGATTTGATCAATGATATCTGGGGACTGAAATTTGACGAAAAAATGGCAGGTGTTATTGCGAAGAGCGGACTCCCGTGCTGCCTCATGCACAATAGAAATAACACAAGTTATGAAAATTTCATGGCCCAGGTGGCTGAGGAGCTGACCCAGAGCATAGAGATTGCGCAGAAGGCCGGTATTGCAGATGAAAAAATTATTTTGGACCCGGGGGTAGGCTTTGGCAAGACCTATGAGCAGAATCTGGAGGTAATCCGCCGTCTGGAGGAGCTAAATGCCTTTGGCTACCCTCTTCTTTTGGGCTGCAGCAGGAAGTCTGTCATCGGCCTTGCGCTGGGGCTTCCTGTGGAGGAGAGAGTGGAGGGCACCTTGGTCACCACGGTGCTGGCTGTAAGCAAGGGCTGCAGCTTTGTACGGGTTCACGACGTCAAGGCAAATGACAGGGCAGTCCGCATGACGCAGGCTATTCTCAGGGGTGGAAATTTCTAAAGACCTTAAAAGCAAAAAGTAATACATAAACTGACAGAGAGGGGCAGGAACAGGAGAATGGACAGAATAAATGCGCAGGATAAAATTGAAATCCGGAATTTGGAAATTTATGCCTATCACGGCGTATTTCCAGAAGAGAATGAAAGGGGACAGATTTTTCTGGTAAATGCTGTGCTTTTTACCGATCTGAGGAAGGCGGGGCGGGAGGACAGGCTGGAGCTGTCCACCCATTATGGGGAGGTCTGCCATTTTATTGACAGGTGGATGCGGGAACACACCTACAAGCTGATTGAGGCGGCGGCAGAAAATGTAGTCCGCCAGCTGCTGTTAGCGTTTCCCCTTATTTGGGAGATTGAGCTGGAGATAAAAAAGCCCAACGCGCCGGTGGGGCTTCCCTTTGAAGCGGTGTCTGTGAAGATCAAAAGAGGCTGGCACAGGGTCTACCTTTCTGTGGGTTCCAATCTGGGGGACAGGAGGGCTTATATCCAGGGGGCAATCGACGCTTTAAGGGCAAATCCGCAGGTCAGGATGGGTAAGATATCGCCTTTGCTTGAGACAAAGCCTTATGGCGGAGTGGAGCAGGATGATTTTTTAAACGGAGCGCTGGAGATCGAAACGCTTCTTTCCCCGGGCGAGCTTTTAGAGGAGCTGCACCGCATTGAGTCGGCAGCGGGACGGGAGCGTCTGGTCCGCTGGGGCCCCAGAACATTGGATTTGGACATTCTCTTTTATGACAAGCTGGTGTATGAGGACGAGCAGCTGATCATTCCCCACATAGATTTGGAGAACAGGCGCTTTGTGCTGGAGCCCCTTTGCGCCATAGCGCCAAACCTCAGGCACCCCATCCTGCAAAAGACGGTCAGCGGTTTATTAAAGGAACTAGATATTTCTGAGAAAAATGGGCGCACAGACCGGTAAAAAGCCCGGTGACCAATCCGCCCAGCATAAGAAAAGGAAGATAGATGAATATCCCGGCCGTCTGTGTGATAAAAAAGGCGGTAAGAAGCTGTCCTGCATTGTGGGCCAGCGCGCCGGCGATGCTTGTGAGAAACAGGTAATGTCCGGAAAACAGCCGATTGATAAGGCACATGACAACAAGGCAGAGGAAACCTCCTGCAAGGCTGTAGAGCAGGCTCAGGGCCTGGCCAAAGAAAAAGGAAGATAAAAAAATCCGCATAAAGAGCACCACAGCTGCATCCTTTACGGTAAAATTTCGTAAAACAACAAGTGTTATGATATTTGCAAGACCAAGCTTAATGCCCGGCACCGGAACCAGAGGGGGGAGCATGCTCTCTGCGGCGAAGATGATCAGCGCCAAGGTGGTAAACAGAGCAAGCAGAGTTAATTTTTTGACTTTCATAAGCTTTTCTCCTGAAATTATTTCATTCCCGTCTAAGAGGCATCTTTTGTGATTAATAGGCTGTGATATCCGTCTGTGCCGAAGAGGACGGGGCGTCCACCTGTATCACCAGATGGTTTGGCAGACAGACAATGGGAACAAGTGAGCTGTCTGTGAAGCCCTGATGAACGCACAGCTGGTCAGGACAGTCGGCGGACAGCATGCCGATGCTGCCCGGGCGCACCTCTATTACATTGGTACAGCCGCCCTCCCCTGTGACGGTGAAGGTGTAGGGGGTATCCACCAAAGCCAGATTAATGCGTTCTAAAAGAACGCCGTCCTGATAGATAAGGGCCTCGCTTTCCTGAGACTGTCTGCTCTGCACCAGAATCCAGAGAATGCAAAAAAGTGCAAGGAGCAGAAGAAATGCCAGAAAGCAGAAGGCATTTTTTTGATACTTGTTTTTGAAAGGAATTATTTTTTTCATGTCTATCAGTATAACAAAAAACGGATTGGAAATGAAGCAAAAAGTGGTATAATTTGTGTAGAAGCGGCAAATGGTTTTGAAATTCTGTTGAAATGGAGACTGCTATGGAAGAAAACACATACATTTATGCGGATGAGGACACGATAAGAAGAGTGGAGGAAAAAATGCCTCCTGAGGAAGAAATGCAGGATATTGCAGAGTTTTTTAAGGTGTTTGGGGATGCCACCCGCCTGAAGATTCTCTATGTGCTTTTGTGTTCGGAAATGTGCGTTTACGATATCGCTGCAGTTCTTGGAATGTCCCAGTCGGCAATTTCTCATCAGCTGAGAGTGCTCAAGCAGATGGATTTGGTGAAAAACCGAAGAGAGGGGAAAACCATTTTTTATGCCCTGGCAGATGCGCATATCGTCACCATTTTAAGCCAGGGACAGGATCATATTGAGGAATAGCCCAAAGGGGCCTTATTGCGTTTCTGCAATGGCAGCGTCTCTGGCCCCGGAAAAGATTTCGTAGCCGGCAGAGCCCAAAGGGCTGTGGTAAAGGGCGGTGTCATTGCCGAATTCCTGAAAATATACATATTGAGATGTCATATGAAGCTTGGTGTAGTTTCCCTCTGCTAGCACAAAGGCGCCGGTGCCATCCTCACGCATGCAGATCAGCTGCGGGGTGTCACCGTTTTTTTGATAGTAAACATAGCCGCCGCCCACGTTAAAGCAGTCCACCCGGTCTGTGGTGAGTGTCTGGGCAGTGCCCTGGGACAGACTGTAACGGCAGAGGCAGTAATTGCTTTCCACATCCATATAATAGATAAAGTCCCCCTGGATAACAGGATATCCAACGCTGCCTTCCCACAAAAGGGATGCAGTGTCCGAGGAGGTATTCAGCTGGTATAAGCTGTGTCCGCTTTGAGGGTCGCTGTAATAGATCATCCCCGCCGCGGCGCAGGAAGGGTCGATCTCATAATCAGCAAGAACTGTCTGTTCGGATTCATCGATCTTAAGCTTGTAAAACTGGGGGTTTTCCTCCCCGGCAGCCAGTATATAGAGATAATTATCCACCAGCTGGGCTTTGGCAATGATATCCCGGTTTAAGCCGGTTGTGCGGCTGCCGTCTAAAGTGGTGCGGTTGAAGGAGCGTACGCTGAGCACATAGCCCATTCCGGCGTTCCCCGAAGCGCCCATCTGAAAATAGTACAGGTAATCCCCTCCGGCCAGGATATTCTGTGCGTTTACGCTGCTCAGCTTTCTGATATTTTCCTCAGAGCTGTCCATGGCGTAAAGGCTGCCTCCGTCATAGGAATTAGAGAAATAGACGGTGCCGTCAAGCTCGCAGAAGAGGCCGCCGTTGTGCAGATTTCCGGCGGTATTCCCGATGGTTCCCGGGGGATTCATGGTTATCCGGTTTGAAAGGATGAAAAAAAGAAGAACTGCAGTAAACAGTGCTGCTGCAAGTAATGCGATTGCAATGGTTCGAAATTTTCTGCTCATAACATTCCCTCATTTCAGATTTTGTAAAAAGCGTATGGAATATGTAAAAAATAAGTAAAACGGCTGAAAAATAGATGACGTACGCTGTAAATTGTGATAATTTAACAGGTAGATAATCTACTTTAAGTATACAACGCTTCCCGCTTGCGATCAAGTTTGATTTGGTATAAGATATCCTTAAATGTGCTGATAAGGAGTACAAAGAAAGAGACAAAAGGAGCATGGCGGACATGGATTTGCGAAAGCTGAGAGAACAGATAGACGGGATAGACGAACAGATCGTAGCGCTTTATGAGAAGCGTATGGATATCAGCAGACAGGTGGCTGAGTACAAGATCGAAACCGGGAAAAAGGTATTTGACAGGCAAAGGGAACAGGAGAAGCTTGCCAGGGTAAAGACTCTGACGCACAATGAGTTTAACAGCCATGGTGTGGAGGAGCTGTTTGAGCAGATCATGTCCATGAGCAGAAAGCTGCAGTATCAGCTTCTTGCGGAGAAAACAGGCATGGGGAGACTTCCCTTTATCGGTGTGGATGAGCTTGATACAAAAAAGGCGCGGGTGGTGTTCCAGGGAGCGGAGGGAGCCTATTCCCAGGCGGCTATGATGACCTATTTTGGAGATGCGGTGGACAGCTTTCATGTGGACAGCTTCCGGGACGCCATGAGCGCCATTGATGAGGGAAGCGCGGATTTTGCGGTACTGCCCATTGAAAATTCAACGGCGGGGATTGTCAGTGAAATCTATGACCTTTTGGTGGAGTTTGAAAATTATATTGTGGGGGAGCAGATTATAAAGATAGAGCACTGCCTTCTTGGGGTGCCGGGAGCGGAGCTTTCGGACATAAAAAGGGTGTATTCCCACCCCCAGTCCTTAATGCAGAGCGCCAGATATCTGGCGGATCATGACTGGCAGCAGATCAGTATGCAGAACAATGCCTTTGCGGCCGCGAAGGTGGCAAAGGAGGGGGACAAGACCCAGGCTGCCATAGCGGGAGAGCACGCGGGGAAAATTTACGGACTTAAGGTGCTGAAAAAAGGAATCAATCATTCGGGCAGCAATTCTACCCGCTTTATCATTGTTACAAACCAGAAAATTTTCAGGAAAGATGCCGGAAAGGTGAGCATCTGCTTTGAAGTGGCGCATGAGAGCGGTTCTCTTTACCACATGCTTTCCCACTTCATCTACAACAATTTGAATCTGACCAAGATTGAGAGCCGCCCTATAGAGGACAGAAATTGGGAATATCGGTTTTTTGTTGACTTTGAGGGAAATCTGGCGGACAGCTCTGTGAAAAACGCCCTCAGGGGTCTTAGGGAAGAGGCCAGAAATATGAAAATACTGGGCAATTATTAAAGGAAGAAAACGGCAGGAATAAAGGCATGAGAGAACAGGAATTGATTGTATATAGAGATTTTGAGGACGGCGGCCTGCTGCACGATATGGCGCGGCTGATGACGGCATGTGAAGAAAATAAGGGCCCTTTAGGGGACGGCGGCCGTGATTTGGAGGATAGTAAGGCTTTGTTTTACAGCTGTATCCACCGGCTGATAGAGCTGGCAGGCCATTATGGCTTTCATGGCAATCTGTGGCACTGTTATCTTGCCAACCTTTTGGTAAATAATGAAAACAGCTACAGCTGCGGGTGTGAAATCAAGGGAGCCATTGAGGGAACCATCAACCAGGCGGCGCTCCATGACATTGTAATCTTTAAGGAGTTTTATGACTATGATTTTGGCCCGCTTATGGAAATGCTTAAGGTTCCTGAGTTTGCACTGGTGGAAAATTACAAAGGCAGCAGCGGAGAGAGCAAGGTGTACAATGCCCGCATCTGTGCCCGTATCTGTGAGCTTGCGGAAAAATTCTGCCAGGATAATACGCCGGAGGAAATGAAGGATACGCTGACCCAGTTTTATCAGGAGTACGGCGTGGGGAAATTTGGCCTGCACAAATCCTTCCGGATTGCCCATGACGAGAAAGGGGTGCACATTCAGCCGATTTTAAACATTGCCCATGTGCATTTGGATGATCTTGTGGGCTATGAGATTCCCAAAAAGAAGCTCACCGATAACACTGAGGCCTTTGTGAGAGGCAAAAAGGCCAACAACTGCCTTTTGTTTGGTGACGCAGGCACCGGGAAGTCCTCCTGCATCAAGGCCATAGCCAATGAATATTATGACAGAGGGCTTCGTATCATTGAGGTGTATAAGCATCAGTTCAGAGACCTGAATGAGGTAATCAGCCAGATCAAAAAGCGCAACTATAAGTTTATCATTTATATGGATGATCTGAGCTTTGAGGATTTTGAGATAGAGTACAAATATCTGAAGGCCGTCATTGAAGGCGGCCTGGAGAAAAAACCTGAAAATGTGCTGATTTATGCCACCTCTAACAGACGTCACCTGATTCGGGAAAATTATAGCGACAAGGAAGAGGTCAGACAGGACATGCACACCAGCGATACGGTGCAGGAGAAGCTGTCCTTAGTATATCGTTTCGGTGTCACCATTTATTTTGGCGCTCCGGACAAAAAGGAATTTCAGAACATTGTAAAGACGCTGGCAGAACGCTATGGCGTGTCCATGCCGCAGGAGGAGCTTCTTAAGGAGGCCAATAAGTGGGAGCTTTCCCACGGAGGGCTTTCCGGCAGAAGCGCACAGCAGTTTATAGACTACCTGTTAGGGAAAGAGTGAAAGGAGCCATATGAGTGTAAGGACCTTTGCCGCAATTGATGTGGGAAGCTTTGAGCTGTCCATGAAAATATTTGAGTTTACCGCAAAGAACAGTATGCGGGAAATCGACTGTATCCGTCAGAGACTGGATCTGGGAAGCGATACCTATGCCAATGGCAAAATCAGCAAGGAAAAGCTGGATGAGCTGTGCCGGGCGCTGCGGGAATTTTCCGGCATTATGCGGGCCTATAAGGTGGACGCATACAAGGCCTATGGAACCAGCGCGGTGCGGGAGACGGAGAATTTTACCATTGTGCAGGATCAGGTGGAGCAGCGCACCGGAATCAAGGTGGAGATTTTAAGCAATTCCGAGCAGCGTTTTTTAAATTATAAGGCCATTGCGTTAAAGGGGGAGATTTTCCGCCGGATTATCGAAGAAAAAACCGCCATTGTAGATATCGGCGGCGGCAGCATACAGCTGTCCCTCTTTGACAATGACACTTTGGTGTCCACCCAGAATCTCCGCCTGGGAGTGCTCAGGCTCCAGGAGCACTTAAATCATCTGAACGCAAAGCGGGCCCAGGTGGCGAATTTGATTGACGAGATGGCGTCGGCACAGCTTTCCACCTATAAAAAGCTGTATTTGAAGGACCGCGTGATTCAGAATATTATTATCGTGGACGATTACATTTCTCCCTGGGCGGTGAAAAAGCTGGGGAGGGACGGGCAGCCCATGACGGACACAAAGGAATTTGAGGGCCTGCTGGAGACACTGAAAAATAAAAGCAGCAGTGAGATTTCCATTGCTATGGACATACCGGAGGAGAAGGTTCCGCTGGTGCTGATCAGCGCTCTTTTGACCAAGCGGATTGCGGAGCTGATGGGAGCGGAGAAAATATGGGCGCCGGGAGTCACCTTGTGTGACGGAATCGCTTATGAGTACGCGGAGAAGATGAAGCTTTTCAAGGGAGAGCATGATTTTGAAAAGGATATCACAGCCTGCGCCGTCAACATCAGCAAACGGTATCAGGGCAGCAGAAAACGGGCGGAAACCCTTGAGAAAATTACCACAACCATATATGACAGCATGAAGCGGGTGCATGGACTGGGCAGGAGGGAACGGCTGTATCTGCAGATTGCCGCTATCCTTCATGACTGCGGAAAGTATATCAGCATGGTGAACATCGGAGAAACCTCTTACAATATTATAATGTCCACGGAAATCATCGGTCTGTCCCATCTGGAGAGAGAAATTGTGGCCAATGTGGTCCGGTTCAACCACAGTCCTTTTTTATATTACGGGCAGATACAGGCCGGGAGGAGCACCCTGGATAAGGAGTCTTATCTGATTGTGGCGAAGCTTACCGCTATTTTGCGGCTGGCAAACAGCTTAGACCGCAGCCACAAGCAGAAGCTTGGCAGCATTAAGGCTTCACTCAGGGAGAATCAGCTGATACTGACTGTGGATACCCTGGAGGATATCACCTTGGAAAAGGGCTTTTTTGAGTGGAGGGCGGACTTTTTCCAGGAGGTGTTCAGCGTAACGCCGGTATTAAAGCAGAGAAAGAATTTTTAGAAGAGGGAAATTATGGCAGAGAAAGAATTTACAAATCCGAAATATTATGTAAACAGGGAGTTAAGCTGGATTCTGTTTGACCACAGAGTTTTAAACGAGGCAAGGGACAAGAGCATTCCCCTTTTTGAGCGGCTGAAATTTTTGAGTATTACCGCTTCCAATCTGGACGAGTTTTTTATGATCCGGGTGGCCTCTTTAAAGGATATGGTCAATGCGGGATATCAGAAAAAGGATATCGCGGGCATGACGCCTGAAAAACAGCTTGCTGCCCTTAACACAGCCATACACGATCTGGTAGACCTGCAGTATTCCACCTTCAGCAGGTCGCTGCTTCCGCTGCTGGAGCAAAACGGGCTGCATCTGATCAGACACCATGAGCAGCTTACCAAAGAGGAGGCAGACTATATTGATCATTATTTTGAGGATAATGTGTACCCGGTGCTGACCCCTATGGCGGTGGATTCCTCCCGGCCTTTTCCCCTGATCCGCAACAAGACGCTGAATATTGGGGCTATGGTCAGAAAAAAAGGCACCAAGGAGGAGCTGGAGTTTGCAACCGTACAGGTTCCGGGCGTGTTAAACCGGGTGGTGGAGCTTCCTTCCCAGGGGTCTGCCAGGAAGATCATTCTTCTGGAGGAGATCATTGAGCGCAATATCCAGAGACTTTTCCTGAATTATGAAATTATCTGTTCCAACCCTTATCGGATCATGCGGAACGCGGACCTGACCATAGAGGAGGACGAGGCTGCGGACCTGTTAAAGGAAATCGAAAAGCAGTTAAAGAAACGCCAGTGGGGCCAGGCTATCCGGCTGGAGGTGGAGGCCGGGATGGATAAGCGCATGCTGAAGCTCTTGAAAAAGGAGCTTCACATGGAGGAAGAGAATATTTACGAGATTGACGGACCCTTAGACCTGACTGTTTTGATGAAGATATACGGCCTGGAAGGCTACGGACATCTGAAGGCTCCCAAATACGAGCCCAAGCAGGTGCCTGAACTTCCGGCAGGCTGCGATATTTTTGAAAAGATCAGGGAGGGAGATATTCTGCTCCATCATCCTTATCAGACCTTCACCCCTGTGGTTGATTTTATCCGTCAGGCAGCAAAGGACCCTGAGGTGCTGGCCATAAAGCAGACTCTTTACCGTGTCAGTGGCCACTCCCCTATTATCGCAGCCTTGGCTCAGGCGGCGGAAAACGGCAAGCAGGTCACTGTGCTGGTGGAGCTGAAGGCCCGGTTTGATGAGGAAAACAACATTGTGTGGGCCAGAATGCTGGAGAAGGCTGGCTGCCATGTGATTTATGGTCTGGTGGGCTTAAAGACCCACAGCAAGATCACGCTGGTAGTGCGGCGCGAGGAGGACGGCATACGCCGTTATGTGCACCTTGGAACTGGAAATTATAATGACGCCACTGCAAAGCTCTATACGGACATTGGACTGTTTACCTGCGCTGAGATGGTGGGCGAGGATGCGACGGCGGTGTTTAATATGCTGTCCGGTTATTCCGAGCCCCTGTTGTGGAATAAGCTGTCTTTAGCGCCCCTGTGGCTGAAGGACAAATTTCTTTATCTGATTGAGCGGGAGAAGAAATACGCCCTTGAGGGACGTCACGCCCGGATTATTGCAAAAATGAATTCTCTGTGCGACAGGGATATCATTGCCGCCCTTTATGAGGCCAGCGCCGCCGGGGTGAAAATCGATCTGATTGTCAGGGGAATCTGCTGCCTGAGGGTGGGCATACCCGGTGTCAGTGAAAATATTACGGTTCGCTCCATTGTGGGAAATTTCCTGGAGCACAGCCGGATTTTCTACTTTGAAAACAATGAGCATTATGAAATTTACTGCGGAAGTGCGGACTGGATGCCAAGAAATCTGGAAAGACGGGTGGAAATTCTCTTTCCTGTGGACAGAAGGGAGTGCAAGGAAGAGCTGCTTCACATCCTGGAGTGTCAGCTTAGGGATAACGTAAAGGCTTCTGTTCTGCAGGCGGACGGCTCCTATGAAAAGGTGGACAAGCGGGGCAAGCAGCGCTTTAACTCTCAGGAGGCTTTTTGTCTGGAGGCAGCGGGGAAGGAAGAGGCATGTAAGGAGGCTCCGGCCACCGTGACCAGAATTTTCACACCGGAGACAGCCCATGAATGATAAGAAACAAATCGTACAAAGTAAACTGATTCTAGCCTCTGCTTCTCCCAGAAGAAGGGATATTTTAAAACAGATGGGGTTGGAATTTTCGGTTTTGGCTGCCGATGTGGACGAAAAACTGACCACGGATATCCCATCCCTTGCGGTGGAGGAACTCTCCAGACGGAAGGCTTTGGCCTGTCTGGAGAAGGTGAAAGGAGAAGAAAGTATACAAAAGCCTGTCCTGATTCTGGGAGCAGATACGGTGGTGGCCTGCGAAGGCAGGATTTTGGGGAAACCCTCGGACAGTGAGGATGCCTGCAGGATGCTTTCTCTGCTCCAGGGACGTTCCCACCAGGTGTATACCGGCGTGACGTTTATGCGTCTTGGAGGGAAGGAAGGAGAAGTCCAGCGAAAAACCTTTTATGAGGTGACGGACGTGCATTTCTATCCCATGACACAGGAGGAAATCCGGCTATACGTGGATACCGGGGAGCCCATGGATAAGGCGGGAGCCTATGGTATCCAGGGACTTGGGGCCAGATTTATCCGGCGCATTGAGGGGGATTATAACAATGTGGTGGGACTGCCGGCGGCAAGACTATATCAGGAGGCAAAGGATTGGTTATGAAAAAAGCAGTGATTTTTGACCTGGACGGCACCTTGTCCGATTCCATACACAGTATAAAATATTGCACGGACAAGGCTTTGGAGCCTTTGGGCTATGGTCCTTTCTCGGTAGAGCAGTACTATTATTTTGTGGGAGACGGCGCGGCAAATCTGATCAAAAGAGCCCTGACGGCAGGAGGAGACACAGAGCTTACTCATTTCAAAGAGGCCTATGACCGTTATCTGGAAATCTTTGCGGAAAATTGTATGTATCAGGTAAAGCCCTATGAGGGAATTATACCTCTGTTAAATGCCCTTAAGGAAAAAGGGATCGCTATAGCGGTGCTGTCAAACAAGCCCCATCAGGAGACCATCCGGGTGATTGAAAGCTTGTTCGGAAAGAATTATTTTGACGTGATTATGGGGCAGCAGGAGAACGTGCCCATAAAACCCAGTCCTCAGGGGGTGTTTCTCATATTGGAAAGGCTGGGCCTTGGGGCGGAGGATATTCTGTATCTGGGGGATACCGCCACAGATATGAAGACCGGGAAGGGCGCGGGGGCTTTCACGGTGGGGGCTCTGTGGGGCTTTCGTGACAAAAAGGAGCTTTTGGAGAACCATGCGGATGCTGTGATAGAAAAACCGCTGCAGCTACTTGACTATATAGCATAATCTTTATATTATGATAGCAATAAAAGCTTTTTGGGCGATAAAGGAGGGTTGCGTATGCACGAGTATGACGATGCGGTACTAGAATGCTTCCTGAAAAACCAGCTGCAGCTGTTTCCGGAAACGGTGGCTGAAACTCTGGAGGAGGCAGAGAGCTTTTTGGAGGAGTGTATGGCCGTGGTGGTGGAATCCGCAAAAGAGGTGGCCGAATATTTTGAGGAAGCCGGAATCGACATGGATGGCGCCGTGGGGGATGAAATCCTGGAGGCGGATGAGGTATTCGACGTGGGAGACGGAAGATACCTTATCGTGGAGGGGTAGCCTTCAGCTATTGAAAGTATCGGTTCAGGATTTCCAACAGTCCATCATGATTATTGTCCGCCTGCGTGATTACGCGGGCGGCTTTTTTTGCCTGGGGGACGGCGTTTTTCATGGCGATGCCCGTCTGGGCGGCCAAAAGCATGGAAACGTCGTTTTCCTCATCCCCGGCGGCGAAGGTGTGGGAAAGGGGGGCGGGCAGATAAGCGCACACATGACGCAGTGCGTTTCCCTTGCCAGCCTGGGCGGGCAGAATCTCCAGATAGCGGGGATTGGAAAAAATCATTTGGAGACGGCCCTCAAAGCAGGGAAGCAGACTGTCCCGAAACTGCTTTAGGGCCTCATTGTCTGTCAGATGTATGACCTGAAGCTTCCAGGTGCCATAAGGAAGGGCCTGCGCCACATCAGGCACCCATTTTACGGGCATGGCAATCCGCCGTCTGTAATAGCGAAGCTCCGCGTTTTCCTGCCCATCCTCCTGAAAGCGGCAGAGGATTTCACTGTCCGTATAGCCGTGAATGTGAAGCCCGGCTTCCCCGGCTTTCTTTGTGATAAAAGCGATATCCTCCTGGGAGATGCGATGCTCTAAAACAGGCGTTTTTTTGCTGCAGTCGTAGACCAGGGCGCCGTTATAAGAAATTACCAAAAGATTGGGAATGAGAGGAACCCCGTCCTTTAAAAATCCCAGCTGGGAGCAGACAGAAAGGACGCTGGGAAGGGGTCTTCCCGTGGTGAGGATAAGACGGTGGCCCTTTTTGGTCATACCAAATAAGGCCTCCTTCATGGCCGGGGAGACCGTGCTGTCATCTAAAAGGAGCGTGCCGTCCAAATCTGTAAAGAGAAGATTTTTGCGGCATTCTTTTATGGCGCATAAAACGGTTTTGGGGATATAGAGACTGCCGTGGCCGCAGCCCAGATCAAGCCCCGGCTTATTGGCGCCGTGAAAGTCGGAGCCGCCGCTTATAAGGAGACGGTATTTGGACGCAAGAGCGCGTATTTTTCGCTCCATAGCCCCGTCATAGGTGCTGTAGATGGCCTCGATGCCCAAAAGCCCGGCCTCCTTAAGCTCTTTTATCAGCTTTTCCAGCCTGGAATCACTCATGGAATAAAGACCAGGATGGGCCAGAATGGGAATGCCGTCCGCCTTTAAGATCAGCTCCACCGCCTGAAAGGGCGTTACCTTTTCCCTGGGCACAAAATAAGGGCAGTCATCCCCCACATAGCGTTCAAAGGCCTCCTTTATGCTTTTTACATATCCGTGGCTTAACAGATATCGGGCATAATGGGCCCTTGTGATGACAGCCCCGGGAAATTCCAAAAGAAGCTTCTCGTAGGAAATCTGGATACCGGCCTGCTGTAAAAGAGAGCACATTTTCTGGTTTCTCAGGATTCTGGAATCCACAAAAGCCTGGAGCTTTTGCCCAAAGGCCTCATTCTTATAATCAATATACAGGCCTACCACATGGATGTCCTGGCCTTCATATTCCGTGGAAAATTCAATTCCGGGAATCACCTCGGGCACGCTGTCCGGACAGGCGTCTTTGGGGACCAAAGAGCCGTCCTGACAGCACGGACGCTCCCGCAGGCTTTGGGCGTAGGAGACTGCCTCATCCAGCCCCTCTGTGGTGTCGTGGTCTGTCAGGGCAAAGGCCTTAAGCCCCTTCTCCATGGCATAGTCCACCAGCTGTCTGGGGGAGAGGGTGCCGTCGGAACGGCTGGAATGTACATGCAGGTCTACCGGGGGTACGCCCCGGGATATAGAAGCCGTCATTTCTTATCAGTCCTCGTCATCTTCCTTGTTTGCAGTGAAAACGGTGCGCTTTCTTGCCATCTCATCGTTTGCCAGGTACTCGTCGTAGGTTGTGATCTTGTCTATCAGACCGCCTCCCGGAAGCAGCTCCATGATACGGTTTGCAGTAGTCTGCACAAACTGGTGGTCATGGCAGGCAAACAGCGCAACGCCGGGGAATTTGATAAGTCCGTTGTTCAATGCGGTGATGGACTCCATATCCAGATGGTTGGTGGGCTCGTCTAAAATCAGGCAGTTTGCCCCGCTGATCATCATTTTGGAAAGCAGGCAGCGCACCTTCTCCCCTCCAGAGAGCACACGCACCTTTTTTACGCCGTCCTCGCCCGCAAAAAGCATACGGCCCAGAAACCCTCTCACATAGGTCACATCCTTGATGGGAGAGTAGCCGGTAAGCCAGTCCACAATGGTCAGGTCGTTGTCAAATTCCTGTGTGCTGTCTTTGGGGAAGTATGCCTGGGAGGTAGTGACGCCCCATTTGTAGGTCCCCTCATCCGGCTCCAGCTCTCCTGCCAGAATCTGGAAAAGGGTGGTCTTTGCCAGCTCGTTGCTTCCCACAAAAGCAATTTTGTCATCATGTCCCACCACAAAGGAGAGATCGTCTAACACCTTTTCTCCTCCGATGGTTTTGGAAAGATGCTCCACGGTGAGCACCTCGTTGCCGATCTCACGCTCCGGGCGGAAATCGATATAGGGATATTTTCTGCTGGAGGGCCGTATTTCATCCAGCTGGATTTTTTCAAGAGCTCTCTTTCTTGAGGTCGCCTGCTTGGATTTGGAAGCGTTTGCGGAGAAGCGGGAAATAAATTCCTGCAGCTCTTTGATTTTCTCTTCCTTTTTCTTGTTTGCTTCTTTCATCTGTCTGATCAGCAGCTGGCTGGACTCGTACCAGAAATCGTAATTTCCTGCGTAAAGCTGAATCTTTCCATAGTCGATATCCGCAATGTGGGTGCACACCTTGTTTAAGAAATAGCGGTCGTGGGACACTACGATCACGGTGTTTTCAAAATCAATCAAAAAGTCTTCCAGCCAGGCGATGGCGTCCAAATCCAGATGGTTGGTGGGCTCGTCTAAAAGCAGGATGTCGGGATTGCCAAAGAGCGCCTTTGCAAGCAGCACCTTGACCTTTAAGCTGCCGTCCAGATCCTGCATCAGGGAGGTGTGCAGTCCGCTGTCCACACCCAGTCCGTTTAAGAGCATGGCAGCGTTTGATTCAGCCTCCCAGCCGTCCATCTCCGCAAACTCGGCCTCCAGCTCGCTGGCGCGGATGCCGTCCTCGTCGGTGAAATCCTCCTTGGCGTAAATGGCGTCCTTCTCCTTCATGATCTGGTAGAGACGCTCATTGCCCATAATAACGGTATCTAAAACCACATTGCTGTCATATTTAAAGTGATCCTGCTCCAGCACCGACAGACGCTGGCCGGGGGTGATGGTCACGTCTCCCTTTGTGGTCTCAAGCTGGCCGGAGAGAATCTTTAAAAAGGTGGACTTTCCGGCGCCGTTTGCGCCGATTAAGCCGTAGCAGTTTCCCTCTGTAAATTTAATATTCACGTCCTCAAATAACGCTTTTTTTCCGATACGTAACGTTACATTGTTTGCACTGATCATTTTTTTAAACCTTTCTTGCTGTTTCTTGACTTTAAATTACGGTAAAAGGGCAGAAAAAATCCACCGCTTCTTATTTTACAGGAAACGCCGGAAAATGCAAGCAAAATTGTTGTCTGCAGCAGCTGCCTGCCGCGTTGACATCGGGGGTAAATTGCATTACAATTTCTTGTGGGAGACATTTGATTAAGATACGGAAGAAGAGGAAAGAATAATACTATGGCGATGCTGGGAGTGATAGGTGTTTTGCTGCTTGCAGCGGCACTGTATTTTTGGATGATTATGCCGCGGGTAAACCACAGGCCGGATATGACGTATTTCAAAGAATGGATGTACGCCCACAGGGGACTGCATGACAACGGCTCGGAGGCTCCTGAAAATTCCATGAGGGCCTTCCAAAAGGCGGTAGAAGCCGGGTTTGGGATAGAATTGGATATTCAACTGTCAAAGGACGGGGTTGTGGTGGTGTTCCATGATTTTACCCTGAAAAGGGCATGCGGCCGCCCAGGAAAGGTGGGGGACTATACCTGGAAGGAGCTTCAGGAATTTTCCCTGTTTGGCTCGGGGGAACGTATTCCCCGGCTTGAGGACGTGCTTAAAATGGTGGCTGGAAGGGTTCCGCTGATTGTGGAATTTAAGATTGAGCGGACGAATCTTTCCCTGTGTCCGGCGGCGGATCGGCTGCTTCGGGACTATGGGGGCAGCTACTGTATGGAATCCTTTAATCCGCTGGCAGTCTGGTGGTACCGCCGCAACCACAGAGATATTGTGAGAGGACAGCTTTCCGATGGATTTCTGCGGGAAAAAGAATACAGAGGACTTTTAGGGTTTCTGCTGCAGAACCTATGCTTAAACTGGCTGGGCAGGCCTGATTTTATCGCATACAATCACAAATATCCGAATATCCTGTCCAGAAAGCTCTGCAGAGAGCTGTATAAATCTACTGCGGCGGCCTGGACCATCAAAAGCAGAGAGCAGTTAGCCCGGGCAAAGAAAAATTTTGATCTGTTTATTTTTGACAGCTTTGTTCCAAACGTTAAAATGTAAATGCTTACATTTGTGTGAAGTTACAAATGTAAGCATTTACATAGGTAATTAGTACTAGACTTAATAAACAAAATATAACATTATATTTTGTGCGGATTGCACGAAAATTTATAGTATGTCAAAAAATTATCAAATTTTTCTTGATATTCTATTGGTAGATTGTTACAATATCCAAGGTACTTAAATGTTAGTATAGGTCACTAATTAAAAAGGGAGACAAAAAGCATGAAGAAATGGGTCTACAAATTCAAAGAGGGAAATGCCGACATGAGGAATCTTCTCGGAGGCAAGGGAGCTAACCTTGCGGAGATGACCAATCTCGGGCTGCCTATCCCTCAGGGCTTTACTGTAACGACAGAGGCTTGTACGGATTATTACGAAAACGGAAAGCAGATTTCCGATGAAATTAAGGAGCAGATTTTTCAGAACCTGGCTGATCTGGAGGCGTTAATGGGGAAGAAATTCGGCGATACCGAAGATCCCCTGCTTGTTTCGGTTCGTTCCGGCGCAAGAGCTTCCATGCCCGGTATGATGGACACAATTTTGAATCTGGGACTGAATGATGTAGCTGTGGAGGGATTCGCCAAAAAGACGGGAAATCCCAGATTTGCATATGATTCCTACCGCCGTTTCATTCAGATGTATTCCGATGTGGTAATGGAGGTTCCCAAGTCCTTCTTTGAGAAGATCATCGATGAGATGAAGGAGGAGAAGGGCGTTCATTTTGACACAGAGCTGACGGCGGATGATCTGAAGGTTCTGGCTGATAAATTCAAGGCAGTGTATAAAGAGGCCATGAAGGGAGAGGAATTCCCTCAGGATCCCAGAGAACAGCTGATGGGCGCGGTAAAGGCCGTGTTCCGTTCCTGGGATAATCCCCGCGCCATTGTATACAGACGTATGAATGACATTCCCGGAGACTGGGGCACTGCTGTAAACGTACAGTGCATGGTATTCGGCAACAAGGGCGAAACCTCCGGAACAGGCGTGGCCTTTACCCGTAACCCTGCAACCGGCGCAAAGGGAATTTTCGGAGAATATCTGATCAACGCTCAGGGTGAGGATGTTGTAGCAGGTGTCCGTACACCTCAGCCTATCACCCAGCTGGAGAAGGATCTTCCTGAATGCTACAAGCAGTTTATGGAGCTGGCAAACAAGCTTGAAAATCATTATCGCGATATGCAGGATATGGAGTTTACCATTGAGGAGGGCAAGCTTTACTTCCTGCAGACCAGAAACGGCAAGAGAACCGCTGCAGCTGCAATCAACATTGCATGCGATCTGGTGGATGAGGGCATGATCACTCCTGAGGAGGCAGTATGCCGTATTGAGGCAAAATCCCTGGATCAGCTGCTGCACCCTACCTTTGACGCGGATGCGCTGAAGGCAGGCGAGGTGATCGGCAGTGCGCTTCCCGCTTCCCCAGGCGCAGCAGCAGGCAAGGTGTACTTTACCGCAGAGGATGCAAAGGCGGCAGGTAAGGGCGGCAGAGGCGAAAGAGTGATTCTTGTGCGTCTGGAGACCTCACCTGAGGACATTGAAGGTATGCACGCAGCTGAAGGCATTTTGACCGTGCGCGGCGGCATGACCTCCCATGCGGCAGTGGTTGCCCGCGGCATGGGAACCTGCTGTGTATCCGGATGTGGAGACATTAAAATTGATGAAGAAGCAAAGGTATTTTCACTTGGCGGATATGAATTCCACGAGGGAGATTATATCTCTCTGGACGGCAGCACCGGCAAGATTTACAAGGGAGATATCAAGACCGTGGAGGCATCCGTAGGAGGCAACTTCGGCCGTATCATGGCTTGGGCGGATCAGTTCAGAAAGCTTCAGGTGCGCACCAACGCAGACACTCCGGCAGATACTGAAAATGCTGTGAAGCTGGGTGCGGAGGGCATCGGCCTTTGCCGTACGGAGCATATGTTCTTCGGTGAGGAGAGAATTCCCAAGATCCGCAAAATGATTCTGTCCGACACCGTTGAGCAGAGAGAGGCAGCTTTGAATGAGCTGATCGTATTCCAGAAGGCTGACTTTAAGGCTATGTATGAGGTGCTGGAAGGAAAGCCCATGACTGTCCGTTATCTGGATCCGCCTCTTCATGAGTTTGTTCCCACTGAAGATGCAGACATCGCTGCATTGGCGGAGGATATGGGCCTGACTGTGGCTGAGGTAAAGGCAAAATGTGATTCCCTCCATGAGTTTAACCCTATGATGGGACACAGAGGCTGCCGTCTTGCAGTTACCTATCCTGAAATTGCAAAGATGCAGACCAGAGCCGTTATGGAGGCGGCCATCGAGGTGAAGAATGAGAAGGGCTACGACATCGTTCCCGAGATTATGATCCCTCTGGTAGGAGAGAAAAAAGAGCTGAAATTTGTGAAGGATATTGTGGTGGAGACCGCTGAGCAGGTAAAGAAGGAGAAAAACTCCGATATACAGTACCATATCGGTACCATGATTGAGATTCCCCGTGCAGCCCTCACTGCAGACGCTATCGCAGAAGAGGCAGAATTCTTCTCCTTTGGTACAAACGACCTGACTCAGATGACCTTCGGCTTCTCCCGTGATGACGCAGGCAAGTTCCTGGATGCTTACTACCAGGCTAAGATTTATGAGTCCGATCCTTTCGCAAGACTGGATCAGACCGGCGTTGGACAGCTGGTGCAGATGGCAGTGGAGAAGGGACGCAAGACCCGCCCTGAATTAAAGTGCGGCATCTGCGGCGAGCACGGCGGAGATCCTTCTTCCGTGGAATTCTGCCATAAGATTGGACTCAATTATGTGTCCTGTTCACCTTTCCGTGTGCCTATTGCGAGACTGGCAGCGGCACAGGCGGCGATTAATAACAAATAAGATAAGCGGACTGAATAAAAATGTGCGCCCAGGGCGCACTGAAAAAGGAGGGGCTGCCGCATCTATGATTTTCTAATCATTGATGCGACAGCCCCTCCTGTGGTTCTATTTTACTTGTCTACTTGATAAGGGGCTGATCAGGAGGCTGAACAATATGGGCTCTCCCGTTTTTTTCAAGACCACCATAGTTACACAGGATGAGGAACGGGCATGGTTCAAGACTCACCCGCAGTGGTCGAAATCCAATAAGTATGAAGAGCTGGAGGTAATGATTTATATATAAGACGAAAGAGGACTTAAGAGGAAGGAATGCGCAGAGCCAACCCTTTCTCTTAAGTCTGACATCTGGTTATTTTTCTTGGAAAATCATTTCTTTTACGTCTGAAAACGGCTGACTTCCAAAAAGCAGCTCCACACAGTCAGAAAAGCCGAGCAGATAGGCAAGCACCCCATACCGGGAGCTAAGAGCATTCTGTTAGCTGATGTAACGGTCAATGAACAGCCGGACTTCTTTTGGCAGGTGCAAGGCATCCAGCCTGCCAGAATATTTATCGGAATTGCGGCTTATCTCCTGATATTCCTTATCCCGGTTTGTAATCTCATTCATGATACCGTTCATCCGAATGTCCATTAACTGGTACAAAACTGAGTTACTGTCCATGTAATCCCTCCTTCCGTGTTGTCGTATATTGACTCTGAATTTGGAAACTATCAAGCGGAAAAAAGAATTTAAGGATAATGCATTGAAAAAAATGGATAATTATGATAAAATCCAAACAAATGTACGAGGGGTGATGCTTGTGATTTTTGTTAGTGGAATACATGGAGTAGGTAAAACATATTTTTGTAATCTTGTTAGAGAAAAAATCAACATTCAAAGTTATTCGGCCAGTCAGTTGATTGCTACTAAACGGAACAAGATATTTTCAGCGGATAAACTCGTATCGGATATTTATGATAATCAGACATTGCTTGTAGAAGCGATTAAGGAATTAAGGGAGAGAGAAGAATTCATCTTGGACGGTCATTTTTGTTTGCTTAACGAATTAGGGAAAATTACAAGAATACCTTCTGATACATATACTTTATTGAAACCAGATGTAATGATTCTATTAACGGAACAACCAGAGATTATAGCTGACCGAAGATTTCAAAGAGACGGAGTTTATCAGGAAACATCAGACATAAGCGCATTTCAGGAAGAAGAGAAGAAGTATGCCGAAGAAATTGCAGAAAAACTTGGTATTCCATTAGTAGTATCACATGGTGCAGATGATTTAAATAGAATTGTGGAGTTTATAAGGGGAGGATTATATTAATATGGCTGGAAAATTCGTGTTAAAGAAATTTGCTAATATTGATCTTAATGATGCTTTTTTCGATTCTTTAAAAAACGATTATCCTGGAACAGCAAGTAGTACAGGATTTGTTGATTGGTTTAGGAAAAAATCTACAGATGGAGCGACAGCCCTTGTTTTTGAAGATGAGATAGGCGTTGGGGCGTTTGTTGTATTGAAAGAAGAGGAAGAAGAAATTAAATTGCAGGATTGTATACTGCCCATTAAGAAACGTCTTAAAATAAGTACATTTCGTATTGCTGAAAGATATCGCAGACAACGCATTGGTGAGGGTGCTATAGGTTTATTGCTTTGGAAATGGCAGAAAACTATAGCAGAGGAAGTCTATGTGACTGTTTTTGATAAACATGACACCCTTATTTCACAATTCGAGCGGTTTGGATTTCAAAAGAAAGGGATTAATCTGAATGGAGAGAACATCCTGATAAAAAGTCGAAGGCAGATTGATTTCAGTGATTCGTATATGTCTTTTCCGTTTATTAAGGATGGCTTTGATTACGCAGGTTATATTATCATTGATGACAACTATCACGATACAATGTTTGCATATTCTGAGCTTGCAAATACAGCAACCTTACAAACAAAAGTCAGTAGTAGTGTGAGTAACGGATTAAGTAAAATCTATGTAGGGCAGGCCGCTAGAATACATCATAAAATAGGAGAACCAGTACTTGTTTATCGTCGTTACACACAAGGGAATGGAAAACGGTATCGTTCTTGTGTGACATCTTTCTGCATTGTGACAGATGTAATTCAAGCAAAGGCAAATAATCGTTATTTAATGACTTTTGAGGAATTGAAATCCCATATTGGAAATAAATCAGTATTTAATGAGAATGAGCTAAGGAGTCAGTATACAAGTTTTAAAAATATGACGATTGTTGAGTTGCTATATTATGGTTATTTTGGTGCTGGAAATAATGTAAATATGGATTGGCTGGATAATAATGGATTTTGGGCAAGAGAGAATCAGTATCCGACAGAAGTTCGACTGACATCAGAGCAGTTCAAAAGAGTATTAATGGAGGGAAATATCAATGTGTCAAATGTTGTTATCAATTAACCCAGAGTATGTTGCGAGTATTCTTCAAGGCAAGAAATTATATGAATACCGTAAATTCCGTTGCCGCAATGATGTGGATAAGATTATTATATATGCAACAGCTCCGCAGAAACAGGTCGTGGGAGAAGCTGAGATAGGTGACATTGTAGAGGATGATATTTTAACTGTCTGGCATCAGACAAAAGAATATTCCGGTATCACATATAAGTTTTTCCGACAGTATTATAAGGGGAAAAAGAAGGCTGTAGCATATCAGCTTAAGAATTTGGTTATTTATGACGAACCTTTGACATTGGAAGATATAGGTATTTCTTGTGCACCACAGTCTTATCGGTATGTGTCTATGGCTACTCAAGTGTAAACTATGTTTGATGTTCTATAGGGACAAAATCGGATATGAAATGTGCAAGGGTTGGCGGGGTAAGCGGCTTTATCCCGGGGTAATTACTCCTGTCGATCACGTTACCGCACAGGCGGCGATTAATAACAAATAAGATAAGCGGACTGAATAAAAATGTGCGCCCAGGGCGCACTGAAAAAGGAACCCGGCGTATGCTTGCATACGCCGGGTTCCTTTTGATGGGGCGTGTTTAAAGATTGTTTAACAAATAGCAGCAGAATATTTAGCTGTCCGTGCTACCCTTTGGTATAAAAAAGAGGAGCAGGAGGCAAAAAAGAGAATGAAAACACAAACCAAAGGAATCACAAAGAGCAAGGGACAGATTATCCGGGAAAATGTATTTACCCTGTTTAATTTCCTGAATTTTGTAATAGCGGCACTTCTCTTTGCGGTGGGCGCTTATTCTAATATGCTGTTTATTATAATTATCATTTTAAATATTGTGATCGGCATTGCCCAGGAAATGAAGGCAAAAAGACTGGTGGATCAGCTTTCTCTATTGAACCGTCCGCAGGTCCGCGTCCGCAGAGACGATCAGGAAATGCTTGTGGAGCTGGAGGAGGTGGTAAAGGACGATCTGATGGTGCTGGAGAGCGGAAACCAGATTTGCAATGACGCCGTTGTGACAGAAGGCATGGTGGAGGTCAATGAGTCTTTGCTTACCGGGGAGAGCGACGCAGTGGTGAAGGAAAAAGATGCAAGACTTTTTTCCGGAAGCTTTGTGGTGGCGGGAAAGGCATACGCAAGGGTAATCCATGTGGGAAATGAGAATTACGTCACAAAGCTGGCGAATGAAGTAAAGACGCAAAAACAGGTGCAGTCAGAGCTTCTGGGTTCTATGCGTAGGGTGACGCGATTTACCAGCCTTTTAATCATTCCGCTGGGAGTTTTGCTGTTTCTGGAAGCATATTTTCTTCGTCACACGCCGTTTGAGGGAGCGGTGGTATCCTCCGCGGCGGCACTTCTTGGGATGCTGCCCAAGGGACTTGTGCTTTTGATTTCCGTTTCTCTGGCGGCGGGAGTGATCCGGCTGGCGAAAATGAAAATCCTTGTACAGAATATCTATTCCCTGGAAACGCTGGCACATGTGGACACTCTCTGCCTGGATAAGACAGGAACCATCACGGATGGAAATTTGAAGGTCCGTTCCGTGGTTTCCATGACAGATTTTTCTAGACAGGAGGCCAAAAGACTGGTGGACTCTTATATGGCGTGCTGCGAAGACAATAATGCCACATTTCGCGCACTGAAGGAGGCATTTCCGGAGGAGACGTCTTATGAGCCTGTTTTCAGGGTTCCTTTTTCCTCCAGGAGAAAATGGGGCAGCATAAGCTTCCGGGGAGGCGGCACAGTGTTTGTGGGAGCGCCGGAGAAGCTTCTTAAGAGCCTGCCCGGAGAGCTGGAGCAGGAACTGGAAAGGGGACGCAGGCTGATCGTCATTGGCCATACGGCAAAGGTATGGGAAGACGACTCCAAGCTGCCGGAGGAGATCAGGCCTCTTTACGGTGTGGTTCTGGAGGATGCCCTGCGTCCCCATGCCAAAGAAACGCTTGACTTTTTCAGAAAAGAAGGAGTGGAGGTGAAGATGATTTCCGGCGACCATGTGACAACGGTATCCCAGATCGCCAGACGGGCGGGTCTTCACAGATGGGCGGATGCGGTTGACTTGTCGGAGCTTGGAGATAAGATTGATTATGACAGCCTCTGTGAGAAATATGCGGTATTTGCAAGAGTGACGCCGAAACAGAAGCAGGAGCTGGTAAAGGCGCTGAAACGAAAAGGGCGTCAGGTGGCCATGACCGGGGGCGGCGTCAATGATCTGCTGGCACTGCGCGAGGCGGACTGCTCCATCGCGGTTGCAGACGGCAGCGATGCCAGCCGCCAGATTTCCCAGATAGTGCTGCTTGATTCGGATTTCACAAATCTACCCCAGGTGGTCATGGAAGGAAGAAAAGTGATTCACAATGTAACAAGGACGGCGCAGGTGTTTTTCATCAAGACCATTTATTCCCATACAGATCACGTTGATTGACGCCTGTGTTGAGGCGTATCCGTCCTTTATAACCATTTTGGAATCGGATACAAGCCGGATACGGGGGAGGTTTCTCTCTACGGCGCTGAAACATGCGGCTCCTTTTGGGGCGGCGGTTACGATAATGATTGCTCTGACGAATCTCCTTGCACCCTTTTCCGAGCCGGAGCGGAGGACGGTGATGTATCTTCTGCTGATTTTGATCTCCATGTGCGCAGTGGTAAAAAGCTGCATACCCTTTGATCTGCTCAGGGCCTTTCTCTGTGTCACCATGTTTTTGGGAACCTTTGGCGCGCTTGCGCTTCTGCCGTCTCTATTTGAAGTTGTGGGCGTTTCCGCAGCCATGGGCGGCTATATTCTCATAGGGTTTGTTCTGTCCGTTTTCTTTATTTTCCTCTGGGAGCTTGTGGGCAGCAGAGTGAATGAGCGTAAGAAAAGGGATGGAAAACCAAGAGCTCTGCGCTATGATTAGAAGCAGAGAGAAAAAGAAAAGAGGCAAAAGGATGTCTTTCAAGAAGCGGATGTTTCGTTCCAATATGATGATTTTGTTTACAGCGCTGCTTTCTCTGATGCTGATTTTATTGCTTGTTTTGATTTTATTTGAGGATTCTCTGGAGAATCAGGTTTATGCCATCAGCCAGACCAGAATAGAGTCCCATGTAGGAGAGGTAGTGCGGCTGATGGCATCCGATGATATGCAGAGTGCAGAGAAGCTCAGGGAAAGCGTGGAACAGTGGGGTTACCGGACGGCGGTTATAGCCCATGGCAAAGTGGTGTCCGGAGACGGCGGTGAACAGATGATGGATTTGGTCGAATTTTTTCAGGAAGAGGATGATAAAACAGGGGGGGCAGACATTTTTTCTTTTCAGAAGGCCACGGTGGCAGGAAAGTATCTTGCAGACCAGGACGCCTACCTGGTGGCTGCGTATTTTCCCCGGGAAAACTGGCTTGTCTCATCGCTGAATCATTCCTTTTATGTTTTCCTGCGGGCGGTGCTGCTTGCGGGGACGGGAGCCATTGCGTTTTTATTGTTTTTGGCTTCCTTTTTTACCCGCAGGATGAATCGGGTGATTATGGAACCCATTGAACTGCTTGTGAAGGGGGCGAAGCGGATTGAGAACGGAAATCTCAGGGAAAGGATCGACTACCGTGGAGAGGCGGAGTTTGAACAGGTCTGTCAGGCCTTTAACGATATGCAGGATACCATACTGCGGGATCAAGAGCAGAGAGAAAGGACGGAAAAGGCAAGGACTGATATGGTAACGGGAATTTCTCATGATCTCAGGACGCCTTTGACTTCCATACAGGGTTATGTAAAGGGTGTTTTGGACGGAGTAGCGGACACTGAGGAAAAAAAGAGGATGTATCTGAAAACGGCATATGAATCCACGGAAGAGATGAATATTCTCCTTCAGAAGCTTTTTGATTTCTCACGCATGGAAAGCGGTCAAATGCCATTCCATATGGTGAAAGCGGACCTGGGGGAATATGTGGCGGCGTATGCGGCGCAAAAGGAAGCTGTTGCGGACCCTGGCTCACTGCAGCTTCGTCTGCACAGAAGCACAGAGTATATGACGGAAATCTCTCTGGATGTGGAGCAGGTGCGGAGAATTTTAGATAATTTTCTGGAAAACAGCATGAAATATGCCAAAGCTGTTCCGGTTTTGGTGGACATTTCCCTGGAGGAGACAACGGAGTGGGTCTGTCTTGTCTGGAAGGACAACGGAGTGGGTGTGCCAGAGGAGAAGCTGGGACGAATCTTTGACCGGTTTTACCGCTGCGACGAGGCCAGAAGGGAAAAGGGCAGCGGCGTGGGGCTTTATATCGTAAAATATATCATGGAACGGCATAACGGAACTGTAAGGGCGGAAAATGCAGGAGGTCTGAAAATCAGCCTGTATTTTCCAAAAAAGGGTAAAGAGATGCAGACGGGAGGGTGAAGATGGAAAAGATATTGATTGTGGAGGACGACAGGAAGATCGCGGAATTGGAGAGGGATTATCTGGAGAGCAACGGGTATGAGACGGTTCTTTTGGAGGGAAACGCAGAATTGAAGCTGCCGAACCGGGAATTTGAACTGCTTTGCTTTCTGGCGCAGAATCCCAATATTGTTTTTTCAAAAGAAAAATTATTTGAAAGAATATGGGGATTTGATTATGTGTCTGATGCCGCAACGGTATCTGTCCACATTAACCGGCTTCGGGAAAAAATCGAGGACGACCCGCGGAATCCGAAAATAATTGAAACGGTATGGGGGTAGGCTATCGTCTGAATCCGCAGCCGGACCTGGAATAAAAAGATTTCAGTAATTGCGAAACAAACGGCAAAGTCAAGAAAACGGGGAGCGAGTTTCGTATGAAACCAGGATGTCAATATCTATTTTGCAAAAATACTGCAAAATAAGAATATAAAAATTGAAATTTGGAGAGAATAAGCATATAATAAGAATGTGATTTTGCAAATATTTTGCAGAATGGAGGAAATGATATGCTGCTTGAATTTAGAACTAAGAATTATAAATCTTTTGTAGAGGAAGCAAGACTCTCTATGATAGCTGCTCCTAAGCAGTCAGGGCTGGACTACAGTCTGATGAAAGTGAAGGTAAAAGACAAGGACATAAAAGGATTGTGTTCTTCTGTGATTTATGGTCCTAATGCAGCAGGAAAGACGAATATCATCGGTGCAATGGATGTAATGAGGGCTATTGTTCTGCGTGGAAATGTCAGGAATGCTGAGGAAAATCCCACTCCGAATGCGGCAGCTTGTGCATTAGAACTGATCCCGAATAATAAATTGACATCTCCGAAACCGGTAGAATTTTCTGTGGACTTTTTTGAGAACGATTTAAGAATTCAGTATAGTATCTCACTGGATTTAGGCTTGTTTTTAGATGAGGAGTATGAGAGACATATTCTTTCTGAGACACTGAACGTTAACGGTGACATGGTTTTTGATAGGAAGGATACGCTTGTTCTTGGAAATCTGAATGTGATCCGGAAATACCTGTTGGATGTGCCGGAAGATAACAGGGAGAAAGCAGGGGAAATTGCCAAGTACAGTATCACAAGGGATGAACTGTTTTTGACCAATGGCTTTAAGCTGATTTACGCACCAAGATTTACGAAATTGGTGGTGGATTGGTTCAGTAACAAATTTATGGTTATTTATCGTGCAGATTCCATGCAGTTGATTAAGCGTTTTTCTGATACACAGAAAAAGACGGTTTATGTGGAACGGACAACGGATCAGGCTGCGAAGCTTTTTGGAATTAATTCCAATGCAGTAGGATATATGGTAAAAGGGGATGAACCGGAGGCAAAATTATTTTCTATCTTTAAGGATGTAAAAGGGAAAGAGAGCGCTGCCATTGCTGCAGAAATATTTGAATCCTATGGCACCATTCGATTCATCAATATGTTCCCATTGGTTATTCGAGCTATACAGACTGGAGGTACTTTGGTGGTGGATGAATTTGACGCTTCCATACATCCCATGGCGCTTATGAGCATTATCAATGTTTTTCATAATGATGATATAAATATTCATCATGCGCAGTTGATTTTCAATACCCATAATCCGATTTTCCTGAATTCCAATCTTTTCAGAAGAGATGAAATCAAATTTGTGGAGCGAGATGATGACAGCCATTACAGTACGCTGTATGCTTTGTCTGACTTTGGAACCTCTGGAAAAAAGGGTGTGCGGAAACACGAAGATTATATGAGTAAATACTTTATCAGCCAGTATGGAGCAATTAAGGATATTGATTTTACACCAATCTTTGAAGATATTTTTGCAAGCGAGAGTGAGGTGTAAGTATGGTGAATCGTAAATTAACGAAAAAATATTATTTCAGTGTAGAGGGGGAAACGGAGCAATGGTATTTGAAGTGGCTGCAGGATAGATCAATGCCACGGAAGAATCAGAGTACAAAGTTTCCATCGACTGTCGCATACAGAAGAATCCGCTGAAACATGCGAAATCTCTGGCAATTACACAGAAGGTAGAGGTTTATCATTTTTTTGATTATGAGAGTGATGAAGAAATCCATGTGAAAGGTTTTCAAGATGCTTTGGCGAATATGAAAGAAGCACAAAACATCGGGAAACAGATTACATATAAGTCAGGGTACAGCAATTTTACCTTTGATTTGTGGATCGTACTACACATGATGGATTGCAATACCTCTTACTCCCATAGAAGACAATATGTGACACCTATCAACCAGGCTCTTGACGAACGATTTGAAAATATGGACGAGTTCAAAAAAGAGGCCAATTTTAAGCGTTGTCTGGGTAAGCTGCAGTTATCGAATGTTATTGATGCAGTAGAACGAGCGAAAAAGATTACCTGCATCAATATAAAGGATACCGCTATTATAAAGAAAATCCTTCTCTTATGGCTTGGGAAGCAATTGAAAAAATATTGGCAGACTGCAAACTGATATAATTGGAGCGGGCACCTTATGGTGTGATGTCGTGGGAAGAAATGGAAGATATAGGAGAGAGACGTTATATGATACATCCGGATAAAATAGGAGCAGAAGCTAAGAAAAAGGAAGATGAAAATTTTAAGTTTCGCAGTTACTTAAAAGGTCATGCAGATGAAGAAGAGTTAGACAATCAATTTGCACGTCTGCATAAGGAACTGTTTGCGGATTATGATTGCAGTAAATGCAGAAATTGCTGCAAGATGTACAAGGGCAGTATCCCGGAAGAGGATATAGAAAAAGATGCAGAATATTTAGGTGTTACGAAAGCTCAATTCATAGATTTCTTTTTGGAAAAGGAGGAGCATGGAATTGGGTATCAGACCAAACATAAGCCTTGTGATTTTCTGCAGGAAGATGGCAGTTGTAAGCTGGGAGATTGTAAGCCGGATAATTGTAAAAAGTATCCTTACACAGACCAGCCGGAAAGACTGTGGAGTCTGTTGGGGATGTTGGATACGATTACCATATGCCCGGTAGCGTTTGAGATATTTGAGAGACTGAAAAAAGAGTACGGATTTAGAAGGAGATAGGCAATGAGACAGGAAGCCTCCTTAGAGCAGTGGAAAATATTGTATGAGGCAGCAACAAGAATAAAGAAATTTAAGCCATGGGAAAAATTCTGGGATATGGATTTGATTGGAATCTGCAATGGTGATGAAGAAGATACAGTGTTTTACAGTATCATTGGCAGAGGTGGAGACTGTTATGGAATAGCGGCAGGGCTGGCTGTCCTTGTCTTGTTTTTAGTGCTTCTTTATTAACCATGAACATTGCTTTGGGAATGATCTTTCCGGCACTTTACAGAGCTTAGAGATTTTTGACGCTATACAGCACCCGCTATCCCGTGGTACAATGATAAGGAAAGCTGCCGGAAAATATTACATATCAGCAAAATATCGAGGGATATAATGAATGAACAAGAGGTACTAGTATATAATAAATTAAATAAATGACACATTTAATAAAATGTGGTATACTGAATTTATCATATGAAGAAATAGAG
>NZ_CALWMU010000016.1:0-62053 GCF_944382095.1 Candidatus Acetatifactor stercoripullorum | reverse complement strand
TCATCGTTTACGGCGTGGACTACCAGGGTATCTAATCCTGTTTGCTCCCCACGCTTTCGAGCCTCAACGTCAGTTGCAGTCCAGTAAGCCGCCTTCGCCGCTGGTGTTCCTCCTAATATCTACGCATTTCACCGCTACACTAGGAATTCCGCTTACCTCTCCTGCACTCCAGCTCCGCCAGTTTCCAGAGCAGTCCCCCGGTTGAGCCGCGGGCTTTCACTCCAGACTTGGCGCGCCGTCTGCGCTCCCTTTACACCCAGTAAATCCGGATAACGCTTGCCCCCTACGTATTACCGCGGCTGCTGGCACGTAGTTAGCCGGGGCTTCTTACTCAGGTACCGTCTTCTTCTTCCCTGCTGATAGAGCTTTACATCACGAATGACTTCTTCACTCACGCGGCGTCGCTGCATCAGGGTTTCCCCCATTGTGCAATATTCCCCACTGCTGCCTCCCGCAGGAGTCTGGGCCGTGTCTCAGTCCCAATGTGGCCGTCCGCCCTCTCAGGCCGGCTACTGATCGTCGCCTTGGTGGGCCGCTGCCCCGCCAACAAGCTAATCAGACGCGGGCCCATCCCACACCGCCGCAGCTTTTCACACTGCTTCATGCGAAGCTGTGCGCTTATGCGGTATTAGCACCTATTTCTAAGTGTTATCCCCCTGTGTGGGGCAGGTTGCCCACGCGTTACTCACCCGTCCGCCACTAAGTTATGCCTCACTAGGTTTCAGCATAACTCCGTTCGACTTGCATGTGTTAGGCACGCCGCCAGCGTTCATCCTGAGCCAGGATCAAACTCTCATGTTTGTTTCTCCTGCCAGTTCCTCTGGCTTCTTTGTTTCTGCAGGAGGCCTCCCTCCCGCCGGGGCTTCCCCCGTTTCCCGTTTCCGGGCGTCCTCTGAATGTCTTCCTTTTTGGAATTTTCAGGTCTGCATTACTGTTTATTTGTCAAAGTGCAAAACGGAGAAGGAGGGATTTGAACCCTCGCGCCGCTATTAACGACCTGCACCCTTTCCAGGGGTGTCCCTTCAGCCTCTTGGGTACTTCTCCTCACAAGCTGATGCAAAGCAAATTATGAAACTATGAAGAAAAAAGACCGCAGCATAATTTCATCACTGCAGTATCTCCAACACCGTCTCTCAGCGGAGAGAGTGGGATTCGAACCCACGCGCCCTTGCGGACAAACGGTTTTCAAGACCGCCTCGTTATGACCACTTCGATATCTCTCCAAGCGTGTTCCGCTCACTCAGCGGCAGAAATTATTGTAACAAAAGGAAGCTTTCCTGTCAACATATTTTTTACAATTTTCTTACAAATTTTACGCCAAACATTTACGTGAAACAGACAGCCGTCCAAAGGCTGTGCCTGCCACGGTTTTTCAAAGCGCTTCCGCTTGGGGCTCCTCAAACAGCATTTCCCTGTAAATGCCGCCAAGGTTCCTTAATCCCTCCGCTATGAAACTTGCATATTTTACCGCTCCCTCATACCGCAGATGGGTATTGTCTGTGGATTCCTCCATGTGCTCTTCATAGCTTCCTGCCGGGAAGAACATATACCATTTCCGGCTGCCTTCCTCCCCTGCCTTTTCCAATGCCCTTCTGCTTGCACTGTACAAGTCAACCAAGGGCACCTGGCATTTCTGGGCCGTGCGCTTCATCCCCTCTACGTAATCCCCATGGGCTCCCGGTCCAAGATGTTCTTCGTCCACAAAGCACCTGCGCTCCACAGGTGTGATCAGCACCGGAAAGGCTCCCTTTTTTCTGGCGGTATTTATGTAAATCTCCAGATTCTCCATAAAGGAGGAAAAGGGATCGGTATAACGGGAAGGGTCCTCCGACTTTTCATCGTTATGCCCAAACTGAATAAATAAAAAGTCCCCCTCGCCCAGACGCTGTTCTATGACCGCAAGCCTTCCTTCATCCAAAAAGCTTTTTGTACTCCTGCCATTTTTAGCATGATTTTCCACCTGATATCCTTCCCGCAAAAACAAAGAAAATACCTGGCCAATGCCGGTCTGTGGATAGGTGGCATAATTGTTTGTCTGTACCGTAGAATCTCCGGCCCAAAAAATTGTGTTCATTTCCGCTCCTATTTCCTTATATATACCTATGTTATATCCGCTTTTATATAAGACAGATAAGGCAAGGAAAACCGAGATTTTCCTTGCCCATTTTGCCGATAACAGCCTTTTTTACGCCGTCCGGTCTTACTCCTTTACTGCTCCAATATTCACGCCCTTTACAAAATATTTCTGCAAGAAGGGATACAACAGCATGAAAGGAAGAATCGCCGCAACGATACCTGCATAATACAGCGTATTCTGCGATACCGCATAGGATGTGGTCGGCGTATCGCCGTCCATGATCATGTTTCTCAGTTTATACTGGAAGTTTGTCTGATCAGGGTCAGTAATGTAAATCTTCACGGTACTATAGTCATTCCATACGGTAACTGCAAACATCAAGCCAATGGAAGCCAAAGCCGCCTTGGACAGCGGCAGCACAATCTTGAAGAAAATTCCCATAGGGGAACAGCCATCGATCTTTGCCGCCTCATACAAGCTTCCCGGAATGCCTTCAAAGAAGTTTCTCATCAGCACCAGATTATATACATTGATTCCGTGCTTTACCACAAGCACCCACATACTGTTCACCAGGCCCAGCTGTTTCATTACCAAGTACTCAGGAATCATTCCGCCTGAGAAAATCATGGTAAAAAGCAAAACATATGCGAAGAAATTACGTCCAGGCATATCAAACTGAATCAGCACATAACCACCCAGAGTGGAAAGCACAAGGCCAAGCAGAGTTCCCAGCACTGTGGTTAACACAGAGTTGATGAAAGGTCTGTACAGAGCCTGTGTTTCAATGATGGTACGATATCCATCCAAAGTAAAATCACTGGGCCACAGGCGGAATTGGTATACGCCCACTGCGTTGAAGGAGTCCACAACTACCTTCCAGATAGGCACCAGCACAGCCAGTCCGACGATAATAAATACAATGTAGTTGATGACATCAAACAGATGTATCCTGTTTTTCGGCTTACGATAAGCGGTCTTTGCTTTTGCCATGTCAACACCTCCTATACGATTCCGCGGCCGCGGGTCTTTTTGCTTGCCCAGTTACATACAAGCACCAGGAAGCATCCCACCAGGGACTTAAACAAACCTACCGCCGTTGAGTATCCGTAGTTGGGCAGCGCGATCGCGAAGGTCTGACGGTATATGTAGGTGGAAATAACGTCGGACACGCTGTATACCGCGTTGTTGTAAAGCACGAATACTGACTCAAACATGTTCATAACCTTTGCCAGGTTCAGGATCAACACCGTGATAATAGTGTTTGCAAGAGCGGGCAGCGTAACATAGCGCATCTTCTGAAGACGTGTTGCGCCGTCGATATCTGCAGCCTCATACAACTCAGGGTTAATACCGGAAAGCGTTGCCAGGAATATGATGGTTCCCCAGCCGGTTTCCTTCCAGATATTAATAATGTAGAAAATCGGCCGCCACCAAGCCGGTTCGGCCAGGAAATAAATATTCTGTGCATCCTCTGCCAGAATGCCCCAGTCTCTCAGGAGACCGTTTACAAGACCGGTGCTGGAGGGGGACAGGAACAAGCTGAAAATGGATGCAACCACTGCCCAGGACATAAAGTGGGGCAGGTATATGATGGTCTGCAAAGTTTTCTTTGCAAAGAGATTTCCCATTTCATTCAAAAACACCGATACAATTACAGCCGTAAAGGTTGTAATGATCAGCTTCATGATACTCAGCTCCAGCGTATTTTTAAACGCCGTCCAGAATGCGTCCGTGGAAAACATCTTTGTGAAGTGATCAAAGCCGACAAACACAGGTTCTCCTACAGGCTTATAATCATAAAACGCATACCGGATACCGAGCATCGGCCAGTAGTATATGATGATGATAAAAATCAATACCGGCAGGAACATCACATAATAGCCGATGTTGTTCTTAATGCGCAGGCCTAAGGGCTTATGGCGTACTTCCACACCCGTAGACGTCGTAACAGTTTTCTTCTTCCTGCTCATACCATCCTCTTCCTTTCATTTCTTCCTCATACAATATTGCCCACAAAACGAAATTTTTTCTCAAAATCTTTTTCTCAAAAACTGTCCTGTCCCAAAGGAAGTTGCATCCCATCGGAACAGGACAGTCTAAATGCAGTTAGTTTAGTGATTTTTCAGCTTATTCAGCTGCGTTCAGCTCAGTCAGACACTGATCGATGATAGAACCAACCGTATCAACATAGGTCTGCATAGCTGCTTCCACATCGCCGCCCTCTACCACTACAGAGGTGATTGCTGCCAGCTTTGCGTCATAGATGGTACCGGACTCATTGGTATAGGTCTCAGATGCAGGAGATGCAGGAGCGTCTACGCAGTTCTCGGTAAAGAATTTGTTGCCTTCGCTTGCCAGATCGGACTGATCTGCGAATCCATTGTCAAGAGAGCATACAACCAGAGCGGGATCCAGATGATTCTTCTTCCATACGGAGTTAGGGTCGTTAGGAGACTGCTTTAAGTGGAATTCACCGTCAGCATACTCGTAAACCTTCTCGTTTTCAGTTCCAGGGTTAGTGGTGAAGGATTCAGCCTTGGTAGACCAGTGAACATCCTCTGCACCATAGGTCCACAGAGTCTGTACAGTGTCGCCGTCCATCATGGTCTCAATGAATGCATCGAAGATCGCCTGCTCTCTGGAATCGTCACCGTCACCGTCGTCAATGATACACCATACAGGCGCCTCTCTGTTCAGGTAAGCGCCAACCTCTGCAATAGGTGCAAGCTGTACCAGCTCAGAATCTACCTCATTCTTGATCAGGTTGTCGGTCAGGGTCTGATACCAGGAGCCTGCCCAGTAGGTGAATACACCTGCGGAACCGGTCTGGTCGTTGGAGAACCATTTCTCACGTGCGATCTTGGTGGAAGCGGTCAGGGTCTCGGGATCGATTGCTCCGTCCACATAAGCCTGACGCAGTCTTAACAGAGCTGCCTTGGTCTCCTCTGTCTGGAAACCGTCGTACCATACGCCGTTCTCATCCTGAACAAGTGCGGGATACGCATCCTGCCAGAACTCAGGCAGATAATTGATCCAGGGAGCCTCATTTCCCATAAAGCCTGCTGCTACCACACCGTAGGTGTCGCCGGTCACGCCGTTTCCATCGGGATCGCCGTTGTGGAATGCAAGCAGCATATTGTAGTAATCGTCATAGGTCTTGATGGTGGAAGCGTCAATGCCCACTGCATCCAGCCATGCCTTCTTTACATAGGTAACGCAGCCGTTTCCATAAGTAGGAGCGAAGCCATACAGATGGCCTTCGGAATCCTTCAGGTTCTCATTGATAGCAGGAAGAATCATATGAGACTGGAAATCAGCATTGTCATATGCCTCAGCCATATCCCAAAGCAGTCCGGTAGGCGCATACTGCTTGAACATATCGGCGCTCATAACAATAACGTCAGGGTAATCGCCGCCTGCGAACAGACGTCCTACTGCGTCAACGTAACCGGAATGGTCTAACTGCTGGATCTGCAGATCAATGGGATGGCCGATTGCCTCGCCAACAGCCTCCTCCCACTGAGCCTCAAACTCAGCCTGACCAGCGTCAACAGTTGCTGTCAAAGTACCGTTTACTACCATGTTAAGAGTCTCAAGCACATAGCCGGAGCCTTCTTCAGCAGCCTCTGTGCCTGCAGCCTCGGTACTGGTTGCGGAGCTTTCGCTGGATGAGCCTTCACCTGAAGTGGTAGAGGTAGAAGCTTCTTCTCCGCCGCATGCAGCCAGGGAAACAACCATAGCTGATGCCAGAAGTACAGATAATACTTTTCTCTTCATTTCTTTCCTCCCTATAAAATGATTTGGAATCTTTGTCACGAAAACGTCTCCCGGAAATTTTCTCCAGAGAGGGTGTTCCCTTGACTGACTTCACTCTATCATTCCAGCCTCCAAAAAACAAGTTACAATTTTTGCTGTAAGATGCAAATTTTGTTTGCCGCATCCCACAAAGCCGCATTTTTACTGGATTTTTTGTAAGGGCTTTCAGGTTGTTTTTTTTGTACAAAACTGTTACAATAAGTATAAAATATTATTCAATTTTTTTTCAAATGAAATATCCGGGAGATTACATCCATGATTTTACATAAAGAAAATACCAAAACAAATGCAGATTCCACAAATGAAAGCAATTCTCTTATGCTGAAAATGGTAACCTCTTACAGTATTTTTCTGCTGATTATCCTGATTTTGTTCTTTGGTTTGTACCATTCTACGTTTCATAACATGCGCATTTTATATAATTTGCAGAATAAATCCACCCTTGTGAGCAATGTGGAGCTTTTTGAGAATGATCTGGACATTATGGAGGTATATTGCCGCCAGCTTCTGCAAAGTGATGATTTCCGCAAGGTCATGAATTATCAGAATACCTATCATCCCTTTACTGATATGGGAAACGAGGTTCGTATCAGTCTGGCCACAAATGTGTTTGCAGAATCTCTGCTTCCCATCACGGAAAACTTTATTTATCTGCCCCTTACCGATTACATACTGAATCCCTCTTATTTTATTACTGAGGACCGCTTTTACCAATGGATCAAAAAGTATCCTGCTGGTGAGGAGGCACTGTGGATGGAATACCTGACCAATGAAGATTACTTTTACCGGTTTCTTCCCATGGACGCCTTTACCCCCAACTACAGCCGAAGTTATTTTATGTATGTAATTGATCTGGGTGATTTGTTTTATCTGGATGCCAACGGCGTAGTATGCTTTATTCTGGAAAGCAGTGAGCTGGCCGCTATGTTTGACTGCCTCCAGTTTGATAATGCCGGCTTTCTCACTGTGCTTGACCAGGAGGGCCGGGAGCTTTTGCAGCTGGGAAACGGCGCAGTACTCTCCAGCGGGGATATTGCATCCCTGGATTTTTCTGAGGGCTTCGCATCCCGCCAGTCTGGCATGGAAGGAATCACCATAGGTACCTACACCTCAGACAAAACCGGTTATACTTATTATTATGGCTTTCCCTCTTTTGATACCACCTCCAATACCTGGCCTCAGCGTATTTTGTTTTTCCTGATCTTTGCTTTGGCCCTTGTAATGGGGGGACTGCTGGTGTTTTTCTTTTCCCGCAGAAATGTCCGTCCTATCATCGAGCTGGGCCAGGAGCTGTACGAGGCGGTAGAGGCACAGAACCAGCTTCAGGAGGTGGTGGACAGACAGCGCCCTATTATCTGTACCTCCTATGTGCGCCGTCTTATGTCCGGCTCCATCACCTCTACGGAAGAGGTTTCCTATATTGCTGATTATCTGGGGCTGAAAGAGGATTCCTTCTATTATAATGTGCTTCATGTTGTTGTGTACAACAACTTTGGAGACTCCTCCGACACACTGCCTGAGGGTCTGGACACACCCCAGCAGCTGCAGGAGATTATTGGGGAGGCATTGAAAAAATATCTGGGAATGCCCTTATACTATTTCAGCCCCACTGACAGAACCTACTCTGTGCTGCTTCACTGCAGTGCTTCCGAGGAAAAGGATTTTCCCATAAAGATCAGCAGTGTCGTGCTCAACCTTCACAATTATCTGCTGGACACCTACGATATATGGCTTTTTGCAGGCATGGGGCGAAACACGGATTCCTTGATAAATGTGTGGGAATCTTATCAACAGGCGGTGGAGTCCGTAAGCTATACCACCAAAAACTATATTTTCTTTCCCTACGAATTTATCAAGAAGAATTCCAACGCCTATTACTATCCGCCGGAGATTTCTACAAAGCTCATCCACTTTATTACGGCTGGCAATACCTCGCAGGTGCTTGAGCTGCTTAACCTGATCCACCAGGAAAATATTGAGGAACGTTCTCTGCCCATGAACCTGTTAAAATATCTTCTTTCCGATATCCGCAACACACTGCTGAAGGCACGTTTTGCACTTCCGGCAGGAGTTGACCCGGAAGCAGTGCGGCTATTGGACGAGCGCTTTAATGAACGGCTTTCCTTCAAGCTGTGCGAGGATCTGGCGCTGACTCTCTGCCGGCTCTTTTCCAATGAGTCGGAGGACACTAACCTGGCCTCCACCATAGAGAAGTATATTGCCAAAAATTATAAGGACCCTTCCCTGGGCTTAAACAAAATCGCAGATGAATTTCAGATTTCTGAAAGCTATTTTTCTCATATGTTTAAAGAGAAAACCGGCGTAAATTTCTCCACATACCTGGAAAATATCCGTATGACAGAGGCAGCCAGACTAATCAGGGAAACGGATGTCAGCCTCAATGAGCTGTACATTGCTGTGGGATATAACAATGTAAACACCTTTAGACGGGCGTTTAAAAAGGTTTTTGGCGTAACTCCAAGCAGTATGCGGGATAGCACAAAATAGTGCCGCACAAAATAGTGCCGCACAAAATAAATTCAGCGGATGTCCATAAAAATGGACGTCCGCTGCTTTTTTAACCTTTATTTTATTCCCGGAGTTTCCCGCTGCTTTCTGTTTTTTCCCTTTCTCCTTCAAGCAGCGCCTCTGCAATTTTCATATCCTCAGGAGTGGTTACCTTAATGTTCTCATAGCTTCCCTCCACCAGCTTCACCTTCCGGTCTGTAAACAGCTCTGCCACGCTGGCGTCGTCTGTAACAAAGATTCTCTCTTTCTCAAGGCGGTCTTTGTTTTCCTCTAATTGTCTGTAAGCATTTACAATCAGCTGTGTGTCAAATACCTGGGGCGTCTGAATGGTCCACACAAGCCTTCTTGCTGGCGTGTCCCTGGCAAATCCCTCCTCATCTGCAATCTTCACCGTGTCCTTGGAGGGCATGGCCGCCACACAGGCATGATACTTTTTTACAGCCTTATAGGTATCCTGCAGAATTTTCTCTGTGAGAAAAGGACGGGCCCCATCATGAATAAACAAATAGCCGTCCCTGTTTGGAATGGGCATGGCACCCTCTGCCACCACGCGAAGCGCACAGGCCACAGACAGATATCTCTCCGCTCCGCCCGGGACAATGGATACAACCTTGTGAAAGCCGTATTTCTCCACAATTTCCTTCCTCATATAGTCCAGGTCAGAGGCAGATGCCGTAAGGATGCAGTCGTCTATCACTGCAGAGCGCTCCACCGCCCTGAGCGCATACCAAATCAGCGGTTTTCCTCCTAGAAGCATATATTGCTTGGCAACGCCGCTGTGCATCCGGCTTCCGCTGCCGGCTGCCAGCACAATGGCCGTACAACGTTTTTCCTTTTCCCCCATGTCACCGTTCTCCCAGCTTCAAATTTGGCACGGCGTTCAAGTCATAGCCGCTTTTTGCGCCCTTAATGAACTCATAATATCCCGCCGTTCCAATCATAGCGGCATTGTCCGTACAAAAAACAGGAGAGGGATAATAAAAGCGCACTCCCTCCCGGGCGCAGCGTCCCGCCAAAGCCTCCCTGAGAGAGGAATTAGAAGCAACGCCTCCGGCAATGGCAAATTTTTCATACCCAAATTCCTTTACGGCATGAAGAGAATGCTCCACCAGCACATCAATCACTGCCTTTTGAAAGGATGCGGCCACATCCGCCGCACACACCCTCTCCCCCTTCATCTTACAGCCGTTTAGGTAGTTAAGCACCGCCGACTTTAAGCCGCTGAAGCTGAAATCATATTCACTCTCCTGCACCTTAGCCCTTGGAAAGGAAATAGCCTCAGGATTTCCCTCTCTGGAAAGCTTATCAATCTTAGGACCTCCCGGATACCCAAGTCCTATGGCCCGGGCAACCTTGTCAAAGGCTTCTCCCGCCGCATCATCTCTGGTTCTTCCAATGATTTCATAGACGCCGTAGTCCTTCACTGCCACCAGATGAGAATGACCGCCCGACACTACCAGACAGATAAAGGGCGGTTCCAAGTCCTTGTTTTCAATATAATTGGCGCAGATATGTCCCTCGATATGATGCACACCCACCAAGGGAATCCCTGTGGCAAAGCTGATGGCCTTGGCTTCGGAAACCCCCACCAGCAGCGCTCCCACAAGCCCCGGTCCATAGGTCACCGCAATGGCATCCATCCGCTCCAGAGGCACTTCCGCCTCCAAAAGAGCCGTCTCAATCACCTGATTGATCTTCTCTATGTGTTTTCTGGACGCAATTTCAGGAACCACGCCTCCGTACAGCGTATGCAGCGCGATCTGTGAAGAAATCACATTGGAAAGCACCTCTCTGCCGTTTTTTACCACGGCAGCCGCTGTTTCATCACAGGAGCTTTCAATTCCCAATATCATAATATCTTCCATATGAATGCCGACTTCTCTCCCTAAAATAATCTCCGTCTCATTGGCCGTTCTGGGGATTTACATTTTCCGCCAGCTCCCAGCCATAAATCTTCCACTGCCGGTTCTCGTCCCGGCGCAGAAGATAAACCTCCCTCACCGGAGTGCTTACCCCGTTTAACATCACGGTATAGCCACAGTGAATCCGCGCAAAATCATAGCCATCCTCCTCAAAATAATCAACATTGGTGCTGGATGCCACAGAAGCGCTGGTGATCCGCATATCTGCTTCCTTCCCGTCCTCAATCTCCTGCTTTAAGCGCACCAGGTACGCTTCCGGTTCATTATTGGCCAGCAGCTCTTCATCATAAAGCTGTCTGGCCTTATTGCCCAGATCCTCAATCTCCTGCTCCGTGCATTCCTCATTATAAAAGCACATTATGACCTCATTGTAATACCGGAGCACTTCCTTCGGAGTCGGCGGATAATCATTTGCCAGATCACGGCTCAGCACCAGCTGAACCTCTGACAAAACCGCCTCCTTCTGGTTCTCTCTGCTTCTGCCTGTCAGATAAGTGTAATACCCTACCACAGCCACCAGCACACACACAAAAATCAAGGTTATGGTAGTTGTTGATTTTTTCATACCACATCACTCCGTTCTTCCTCTTCAAAATTCAATTCCACGGTTCTGCCATCCCTTGCGGCCACCGCTTTCGGGAAAATCTTTCTCACCCGGGGCATAAATTCCTCCGGATGCAGCAGGGAAGGGCTGTAATGGGTAAGCCACAGCTCCGACACCTTTGCCCGCTTTGCCAGATGGGCGGCCTCGTACATGGTCATATGCTTGTATTCCTTCGCCTTTACAAGCTTGTCCGGCTCCCCGTACATTCCCTCACAGATAAAAAGGTCAGCGCCTGCAGCGTTTTCCACTATACCGTCCGTAGGGCGGGTGTCCGTGCAGTAGGTAACCTTAAGCCCCTTTCTCGGTTCTCCCAAAACCATATCCGGGGTAAAGCGCTTTCCCTCCCACTCCACAGTCTGGCCCTTTTGCAAAAGGCTCCAGAATTTCATGGGAATGCCGCTCTCTTCCGCCCGTTCCCGCTTAAATTTCCCCGCTCTCTCAATCACAATGCTATATCCATAGCATAACACATTATGATTTACCTTGAAAGCCTCAATGCGAAAACCGTCAAAGAAAAAGCTCTGCTCCGGCTCCGTAATCTCCACACACTCAATTTCAAAGGGAAGCTCCGGCGCTATCACGCGCAGAGCCGCCACCACTCTGCCAAGGCCCTTTGGCCCCAGCAAAAGAAGCGGAGCCTTTCGCTCCGCATTCCCCATAGTCAAAAGCATCCCCGGAAGTCCGCTGATATGATCCGCATGATAATGGGTAAAGCATATGATATCTATCGGCTTGGGACTCCAGCCCTTCTCCTTCATGGCAATCTGCGTTCCCTCTCCGCAGTCAATCAAAATGCTTTTCCCATTATACCTCATCATGAGAGAAGTAAGCCACCGATAGGGCAGCGGCATCATTCCTCCTGTTCCCAGCAAGCAAACATCCAGCATACTTTTTTACCATCTTTCTTATTATTTACAAAAGCTCTCTCTCCTGACTGATCTGCACAGGAATGCGGAAATGTCTGATCATTTCATCATAGCACTCCTCGCACAGGTCAAAGCGGTGCCTGAGCCCGTCCTTTTCGCTGAAATATCCAAAGACATAGTCTACGTTTAAGCATCCTTCCTTCAGATATCCGTTTTCCAGCCTCAATTCCTTTCCGCATCGGTTGCAGATCACCTGTACCAGCTGATCCCCCTGCTCTTTTTCGTATCTGCGCATTTGTTCCTCCCTTTTGGCTGCCCTGCAGCTTCTTTTGCTTTTCTGCTGTCTACCAGCCCATTATAACGGAAAAACCCCTCTTTCACCGTGGTAATTCCTGCCACGGTTTTACCATGAATGCGCCTTTTGGCTGCTTTTCCATCAGCGGCGTCTCCACATAATCAAAGCGTCCTCCACAGGCTTTTCGTAAAAGCCGGGCCGGATGCCCTCCGATACAAATCCCAGTTTTTCGTAAATGTGAATGGCAGGCTCATTGCCGGCCCTGACTTCCAGGGTAATGTCTCCGATTCCCCGCTCCTTGGCCAAAAGCAAAAGCTCCTGAAGCATCCTCTGGGCAATTCCTCTTCCTCGAAAAGCCTTTGCAACCACCACCTTGTCGATGCTTCCCTCTCCACACAAATCTGTCATCACGCAGCAGCCTGCCACTTTTCCATCCGCCTCGGCCACCAGGCAGAGACAGTAGGCTTTCTCTATAAGCTCTGCAAAGCTCTCTGCCGACCAGGGCATGCTGAAGGCTTCCGCCTCAATGATGCTTAAGGGCTGCACGTCCTCCATCTTAAGCCTTCTGACTACAAGCTTCATGCCAATCCGCCCTTTTCTTCCCTCTCACGCTCCGCCTGGCTCTTGCGCAGGTATTCCGGCCTGTGCTCCTTTGCGGAAACAATTTTTCCCTCCCGAAAATAAACAGCGCCTAAAGCCGCAACAGCTGCCGCCCGCTGCCTGTTGCAGGAGGCCGGGGCAAACACAAAGGGTACTTTTACCTGTTCCTCTATTTTTTCTCTGTAAACCGGCACACCGTCCCCCAGAAAAATCACCTTTCTTCCCAGGGTGTTGATTTCATTCAAAATATCCGAGATATCCGCCGCCCGCTGTCCGGACACGGTATGCAGCAAAAGCTCCGTCTGTGAAAGCTCTGCCTTGGCGGGCACAAACTCATAGAGTCCTGTATAGACCTGGTTTCTTCTTGCGTCCATCAAAGGGCAGATTAAACGCCCCGTTCCCCAAAGCGTATAGGCAAGCCCCTCCAGGGTCGGCACCTCCACCAGGGGCTTATGCAGGGCAAGTCCCAGCCCTTTTGCTGTAGCCGCGCCAATGCGAAGGCCTGTAAAGGAACCCGGGCCCGACGCAACAGCTATGGCGTCAAGGCTCTGCAGATCCAGCTCTATCCTGTTTTTCAGTTCCTCCAGCATGGGAAGCAGCATCTGCGAGTGGGTCTTTTTGTAATTGGTGGTATACTCCGCCAAAAGCACGTCATCCTCCACAACTGCAGCGCTGGCCACAAGTCCCGAGCTGTCCAGTCCCAAAATTTTCATGTCAGTCTCCATTCATAAGCGTTTTACTCCGCCGTTTCCTCTACCGTGATTTTCCGATAATCAAAGCCCTTTTCCAAATCCTTTTCCAGGGTGATTTTTATAGTATCCTTTGGCAGAAGCTCTGCAATCAGCTCCGCCCACTCGATCAGGCAGACGCCTTCCCCGTAAAAGCAGTCCTCATAACCGATCTCTTCCATCTCCTCCACATCTGCGATGCGGTATACGTCAAAATGGTAAAAGGGTATCCTTCCCTCTTTATATACCTGAAGTATGGTAAAGGTAGGACTGTTCACCGGCTCGTCAATTCCAAGCCCTCTGGCAAAGCCCTGTGCCAGCACAGTTTTTCCCGTCCCTAAGTCTCCTGTCAGCGTATAGACCTGGCCGGGACAGCATTTTCTTCCAAGCTTTTCCCCCAGAGCAAAGGTCTCCTGAGAGCTGTTTGTCTCAAATATCATTTCTCTTATTGCTTCCTCTTCGGCTTATTCTTTTTTATTTTCCGCTCATCTGTCCCTCAGGTTCTTATTTTCACTTTGTCCGGTGACATATGCGTGGCGATCATTTCAATCACTGCCGCCTTCTTGTCCCCAAGCTGCGCTCTGGGAAAAATAGTAGCGTTGATTCTTGAGGTGTACAAAATAATACTTCTTCCAGTGGAAACAGCCTTTACCATATCCTCCCAGGACTGCCTTGCAGACACCTCTCCCTGGGAAATACAAATCCCATCCTCATCCAGCACATAATGCAGCGGCTTGCGGAAGGCCGGATTCTGAAGGGCCTGCCGCCTGCTTTTGAGAAAAAGGGTACAGGGCAGATAAGCCAAAAGCACCACGCCTCCTGCCAAAAAAATCCACTGCCCGTTCATCAGAGAAAAAACCACCAGCACTGCGCCAAAGGCGCTTCCCAGGATTCCTCCGGCGCTATTGTAGGAGTGCATCAGCATATAATCATACAGATCCGCCGCCTCTATTTTGATATCCAATTCCACCATGTGCGTTTCCTTCCGTTATTTTCCTTCGTTATTATATTGAATTGCCCTGTAAAATGCAAGACCCAATGTACTAATCCACACTCTTTAAGGACTCCGTCATGCTGACGCGGTCCAGCTTTCTTCTCATAAAGCGGTTGATCAGCCACGCAAAAAGCATGGTCAGCACTGCGCTGTAAAGGTAACTTACGGGCAGTACCTGCACATCGAAGGCCACCATATCAATCTGCACCTGGCTCATAACAAAGCGGTGCAGCAGCATTCCCAGAGGAAGTCCCACCAGCGTACCCATCAATGCAAGTACGGTATTTTCCCGAAATACATAGGACGCCGTCTCGTTTTTGTAAAAGCCCAGCACCTTAATTGTGGCAATCTCCCGAATCCGCTCCGTGATATTGATATTGGTCAGATTGTACAGCACAATAAAGGCAAGCCCTCCTGCGCAGATAATAATCACCACCACGATCATATTCAGGCTTTCCATCATGCTGCCGAACCGCTCCATCGTATCCGCATTCACCGTCACATTGGAAACGCCCTCCAGCTGCATCAGGGAGGCGGATGCCCGATGTACGTCCGCATTTTCCGACACATTCACCCAGATCGTCTTATACTGGGCTTCCTCTCCCATCTGTTCCTCGTAATCCGCCTTGTTCATGTAAACATAATTATAGATGAAATTGCGGGAAAGGCCGGACACCCGCAATGTGATTGTGTTTCCGTCCTCGTCCTGCAGCGTCACTGTATCCCCCACGGAAATTCCAAGCTGATCCGCCGCCTTCCGGGTGATCACAGCCTCCCCCTTCTCCGGATAAGGAAGAGGCTCCCTCCTTTGGGTGTGGAGATTCAAGTAGGAGGCAATATTCTCTTCCCCTTCACTTTCCTGGGCCACCACCAGATTCACCGACTTGGTGCCCTGATTTGTAACCAGGTCCATACTGCTTTCCATCAGCGCATAATACCCGGAAAGCTCCTCTCCCAGGGCCTCTGTGAGAGCTTCCTCCATCTGATCCGTAACCGTCTCAGAAAGGGTCACGCCGATATCATAAATCTGTATTTCCTCAAACTGCTGAGTTGCTATGTTTGCCACAGAATCTTTCACTCCGAAGCCCGTCACCAAAAGGGCGGTACAGCCGCTGATGCCTGCCACCATCATGAGCAGACGCTTCTTATACCGGAAAATATTGCGCACGGACACCTTTTTTAAAAAGCCCAGTCTGCGCCAGATAAAGGGAACATACTCCAAAAATACTCTCTTTCCCGCCCTGGGAGCCTTGGGACGCATCAGCTCTGCCGCCACCTGGGAAAGCTCATACCGGCAGGTGAGCCAGGTGGCCCCCATGGTACACAGAATTGCAGCCGTCAGGGAAATCACAGCCAGCACAGGATCAAACACAACGATCAGACTGTCCACCCGGTACATCATGCCATAGGCCGTCCAGATCACCTTAGGAAACAGAATGGAGCCCCCTACAAAGCCTATAACACTTCCCAAAATTGCCCCTGTTCCCGAATAGAACAGATACTTTAACATAATGACGCCCTTCCCATAGCCCAAAGCCTTCAGCACGCCAATCTGTGTTCTCTGCTCCTCCACCATACGGTTCATAGTGGTGCTGCACACCAGGGCCGCCACCAGGAAAAAGAACACCGGAAAGATATTCGCAATGCCATCCACAATGGAAGAATCATTTTCAAAGCAGACATACCCCACGTTGGTATCTCTGCCAAGCACATAGGTCTCCGGCAGCTCCAGGTCATTAAGCTCTGCTTCTGCGTCTGCAATTTCTGCCTCCGCATCGGCAATCTCCTGTTCAAATTCCGCTCTGGCATCCTGATATTCTGCAAGCCCGTCCTCATACTCCTGCCTGCCCTCCAAAAGCTCTTCCTCCGCGTCCGCAATCTCCTGCCAGCCATCGGCGATTTCCTGTTTTGCATCCGCAATCTCTATCTCTCCATCTGCAATTTCCGTCTTTGCAGACTCCAGCTCCTCTCTGCTTCGTTCCAGCTGTGCCTGGGCGTCCTGTATCTCCATCCAGCCGTCAGCCAGCATCCGGTGTCCGTAATCCAGCTGAGCAGAGGCGTCCGAAAGCTGGGCCCGGTAAGAGGCCAGGGTCTCCCTGCCCGCCTCTAAAGCCGCCCTGTTTTGTGCCAGCTCCTGAGCGGAGGCATCCAATGTGTCCTGGGCGGCGTCAAGCTCTTTTGCGGCCGCTTCCTTCTGCGCTTCCAGCTCCTGTTTTCCCTCCTCCAAAGCCGCCTTGGAAGTGTCATATTCCTCCTCGGAAATCATTCCCGCCCCGTAGGCTGCCTCCAGTTCGGCTTCCTGCTCCTCTAACTGGGTCTGGGCCGCCAAAAAGGAATTTTCCGTCTCCTGCCTTTGGGCGTCCAAAGCCGCCTGGCTCTCTGAAAGAGCCGTCTCCCCCTGAACCAGCAAGGCCTCCTGCCCCGCAAGCTGGTCCTCCTGCTGTGACAATTCCTCCAGGCTCTGTTCCACCTGCGCCGAGCTGTCATTCAGCTCCTTGCTCTGGTCGTTCCACTCATCAATGGCATCCGCAAGCTCTGCCTCTCCCTCTGCAAGCTGAGCCTCTCCGTCTTCCACCTCTTTCTTTGCATCTGCAAGCTCTGCTTCCTTCTCAGCCAAGGTAGCTTCCCCATCTCTGAGCTCAGCCTTCGCGTCTGCAAGTTCCGCTTCCCCATCTGTAAGCTCCGCTTCCGCATCTGCAAGCTCCGCTTCCGCATCTGCAAGCTCCGCTTCCGCATCCGCCTTTTCCTGTGCCAGCTCCTCTCTTGCATCCGCAATCTCTTTCTCTCCCTCTGCCCGAATCTCATCATAGCGGCGAAGGGCAGCCTCATCGGTAAACTCCTCCCATAGGACCTCCTTCTCATCCATATAGCTGTCATAGGCATCGCTGTAAAGCTCAAAATCCTTATCAAATTTAATGAAAATCTCTGTGTAGTAATCCAGGGCAAAGCCTTCCGGAAGCAGATACATAAAGCCGCTCACCAATCCGCTCCCCAAAGAGGTATTCCCCCTTTCATACTGAATATAGTACGGGGACTGCACAATTCCCACGATGGTGTACTCTTCATAGGCAAAGCTGTCCAAATCCTCCGTCTCATTGTCCTGGGAAAGAGTAATGGTCTCTCCCAGAGAATCCTCGCCAAAAAGATTGGCATCCACCACACATTCCCAGGGCTCCTTTGGCAGTCTGCCGGCTAATACCTTCACCTGATTTATCTGGCTTGTCAGCGTATGCGCACGCAGCACGCCCCCGGTTCCCTCCTGCAGTTGATAGAGAATGTCCCATGTGACAGAGCCCTCTGCCGCGCGCACTTCTTCTTTTTCGGCAAAAAAAGAAACGTCCTCATTCTCAAAGCCCAGAGTAGAAACCAGACGGTAATCAAAAAACTGCATTTCCTCAAGATAAGTTTCTGTGGTCTTCACCATGGCGCTTCTTGCAACCTTGAGGCCCGCAAAAAAAGCAACCCCCAGCGCCACAATGGCCAAAATAGCCACAAAGCGCCCGAAGCTTTGGCGTATTTCCCGAAAAGCAGATTTCCATATGGTATTCTTTCTCATGTCGGCCTCCGTTTACCACTCTATCTGTGCAACATCAACAATCTGCTTATTTTTTACCATGTCCACCACGGTGCCGCTCTTTACGGTAATAATTCTGTCCGCCATTGCCGTAAGCGCCTGATTGTGTGTGATCACCACCACCGTCCGGCCCTTTTTACGGCAGGTATCCTGCAAAAGCTTTAACACCGCCTTGCCTGTGTTATAGTCCAAAGCGCCGGTGGGTTCGTCGCACAAAAGAAGCTTTGGGTTTTTTGCCAGAGCCCTGGCAATAGCCACTCTCTGCTGTTCTCCGCCGGAAAGCTGGGCCGGAAAATTGTTCATTCTGTCTTTCAGCCCCACCTCCGCCAGCACTGTTGCCGCATCCAGCGGGTCTCTGCAGATCTGAGCCGCCAGCTCCACATTCTCCAGCGCCGTCAGGTTCTGCACCAGGTTATAAAACTGGAATACAAAGCCTATGTCAAATCTCCTGTACTCTGTGAGCTTTTTCTGGCTGTAGCCGGAAATTTCCTGTCCGTCCAGATATACCTTCCCCTCCGTCAGGGTATCCATCCCACCCAGAATATTCAGTATAGTGGTTTTTCCCGCTCCGGAAGCACCCACGATCACGCAAAATTCTCCCTTTTCAATCTGAAAGTTTACATCGTGAAGAGCCGTGATTTCCACTTCCCCGGTTTTATATACTTTTTTAACCCCCTCAAAGGTTACAAAAGCGTTCATATCCTTCCTCATTTCCGCGCTGCTTTTTACGCATGTCAAGCTTGCGGTGACAGCGCAGACACAAACCTGACCATTTTCATAATATCTATGTTCAATTTTATTTTAGCATGAAAAAAGGGATTTCACATGAAGAAACAGAATTTTTCACTTTCTTTTTAGAATTTAGATATTTGTTTTATAAATAATTTTGAAGATGCTGGGGCCAAAAGGTCTCCCAGCATCTTTTGAAAGGACTGTGGTATATACCGGAATTTATTCATGCCGCAAGGCTTCGATAGGGCTTAGGCGGGCCGCCTTTCTGGCCGGATAAATGCCAAAAAAGATTCCCACCGCCGAAGAAAACAGGCTGGCCCCCAGCACTGTTCCTAATCCTACCTTGGCGGTAAAGCCGATGAGGGAGCAGACGCCTACGGCTCCCAGCACACCGATCAGAATGCCAATGATGCCTCCTAACAGCGTGATAATGGCAGACTCCGAGAGAAACTGTAAAAGGACTGAGCCCGTCCGGGCCCCCAGCGCCTTTCTGATACCGATTTCCCTGGTGCGCTCCGTCACAGACACCAGCATGATATTCATTACGCCGATTCCTCCCACCAGAAGGGAAATAGCCGCCACAAACACTACAAATACGGTAATATAGCTTAAAATCTGATTCATTTGACTCATGTAGTCATTAAAGTTTTCCACCTGAATGGCATTCTTGCCGCGCACGTTATGTCTGTTCTCCATAAGCCGCACCACATCTGACGCCACCTGTGTCGCATTATCCGCGCCATCGCTGATAATCAGCAGATCATTCATGCTGACATAAAAGCCATAAGAAGATGACACCACTGACAGGGGTGCCTCCATGGAAACCGTGTCGGAAACCATCAGCCCCGAAAGCATGGAGGCATTGTCCTGTCTGATGCCGATAATGGTAAATTCCTGGGTGATGCCGTACAGTGTAAAGTCCATGGTCATACCAATCACGTTAGTGGTTCCGAATAAAAGTCTTGCGCTGCTCTCCGTGATGATGCAGACCTTATTGGCCGAGTAATAATCGCTTTCCGTAAAATACCTGCCCTTGACCAGGGGATCGCTGTTTGCATACTGCAGTCCCGGCATACCCATGGATGCGCTGGCATTAAAGGTGCCCTTTCTTCCGGTCACTGTGCCGGAAAAGCCCCAGGAGGGCGTCACTGCCTTAACATTGGGCACCTTTTCCATGATCGCTTCGATATCTTCATCCGTAAATTCCAGGGAGATTCCTTCGTCATTGTCACCATAGGAATAGATGTAAATCTGTCCCCCTACTATGGCATTCAATTCATCATTGATACCGCCCTTGAGTCCGTCACCGATGGAAATAATCATGATAACGGAGGAAATACCGATTATAATGCCCAGCATGGTCAAGAAGGAACGCCCCTTGTTGCTCTTTATATTCATCAGAGCTATTTTAATATATTCCCATACCTGTGCCATGTAAGCCTCCTATTGTGCGGGCAGCGCCGTAACTGCCATGCCTTCCTCCAGCGTTGTGTAGGAGCTTAATATAATCTGATCCTGCTGCGTGATTCCTTCCTTCACTTCCGTGTAGGTGTCCGTGGAAATGCCGCACACGATATTACGCTTTACCACTACACCGTTTTCCACCACATACAGGAAGTCTCCTTCCTTGTCTGCATTGATGGCCTCCACCGGAATCAGCAGAGCATCCTGCACCTGGTTGGTATAAATCTCAAGCTTCGCATCCAATCCCAGGATAATCCTGTCATCGGGATTGGTGATATGTATTTCCACGCCCACCATGGGAGTGTTGGATTCATTCAGGGTGGCCATCCGGTCTATTTTGCTGACCTCTCCCTCATAAGCCTGGTCTAAAATGGTCACCTGGGCCTTTTGTCCTACCGCAAGCTTTTCCAAATCATACTTTGACGCCTGGAAGGCAACCTTAAGATTCTGGCTGCTCTTTAAGGTCAAAAGCTGGGCGCCATCGGCCACCGTAGCCCCCGACGCAGCGCTGCATTCCGTCACAATCCCATCAAATTCAGCGCACACGCCTTGCTTTGCCTCATAATAGGATTCCTCTGCCTGCTGATAGGTAATATCCGCCAGCTGCTTATCCGCGCTGTAACTTTCCTTGTCGTAGGAATCCAAAATACTGCCCTCGCTGGCAGTCTTTTGACTCTCCATGCGGCTCTTATATTCTTCGTAATCCGCAATTCTCTCCTGAACGTCGGCAATTTCCTGTTCCATCTGTGCATAATAATCTGTGGAGGTTGCAACAGACTGCAGATAGCTGTTTCGGCTGATCTGCGCATTTACCGCCTGTATCTCCTGCTGAATAGACTGTACCTGGCTCTCATAATCCGGCGCCGTCTTATCCAAAGCCTCCATCTCCTGGTTCAGCCGGCTCAGACGATTGCTCAGCTCATAGCTTTCATTGGCCAGGCCGTTGCTTGTATCCCGCTGGCTCTGGCTGAGCTTACTCTGCAAATCCTTTAAATAGGACTTATTATCCGCAATCTGTTGGTTCAGCACCTCCAGATTGGTATTGGCCTCCACAAGCTTTGCCTGGTTTTCAGAGTTGTCCGCCATAGCCCCGTTGTACACAGCCGTACTCTTCTGCTGGTTTAAAGCCGCCTGCGTAAGCGTCTCCTCCATCTCCTCCATATCGTAGCTGATCAGCACATCCCCGGCCTTCACCGCATCTCCAACAGCCACATTCACTTCTCCCAGCTTACCGGCTACAGGAGCAAAAATCACCTCCACCTCTTCGCTCTCCACGGTGCCGCTGGTGCTGATGCTCTCCTGCAGGTCACCCCTTTGGGCCGTTACTGTAGTCACAATAGCCCCGGCAGCGGGCGTCAGGGCACAGCTTGCCATGCGTACCACCAAAATTAGAATTACTACAATCCCTATGATAATGGGCGCCTTTTTACGTTTTTTCTTTCTCCTCACAGGTTCGGCTGCCTGCTGCAAACCCTCCTCCATGGGGCTGTTCTTATCCTTCTTTTTCATTTTATCTGTTCCTCCATATTAATCTCCAGCTCATATCAGGTAATTGCGAAACTCGCTCCCTGGTATCAGAAACTGGGCGTAATAACCAAAATAAGGGTGACTAGCCACTGCTTCGGAACCCGTTTTTGGTTATTATGACCAGGTTCGTGACTTTGCCAGCGAGTTTCGCAATTACTCATTTTTCTGTCTTGCCGCAGAATCGGCTTCTATGCGGCCATCCCGTATCTTGATAATTCTCTTGGCCTGGGCCGCTATTTCATTGTCGTGGGTAATCAGAATCACCGTTCTGCCATCCTGATGCAGGCTTTTTAAAATGCCCATAATCTCCTGGGTGGAGTGGGAATCCAGATTGCCGGTGGGCTCATCCGCCAGAATAATGGGCGGCGCCTGGGCGATGGCTCTGGCGATAGCCACCCGCTGCTGCTGTCCCCCTGACATCTCCGCAGGTTTATGATCCATTCGGTGTGAAAGCCCGACCTTTTCCAACGCCTTCCTTGCCAGCTCAATCCGCTTGGATCTGCCCACCCCCCTGTAGATCAGAGGAAGCTCCACATTCTCCAGCGCCGTCAGATTCGGTATCAGGTTAAAGCCCTGAAATATAAATCCGATTTCACGGTTTCTTATGTCCGACAATTCATTGTCGTCCATAACCGACACATCCTGTCCGTGAAGCCTGTAAAGTCCGCTGGAAGGCACATCCAGGCACCCCAGCATATTCATTAATGTGGACTTTCCGCTTCCGGACTGCCCTATGATTGCCACAAATTCCCCTTCGTCGATGGACACGCTGACATGATCAAGGGCCCTGACTTCATTTTCTCCCGGATTATACACCTTGCACACGTCTTTGATTTCAACCAATGCACTCATAAAACACGTTAATCCTCCTTGACGCGTATCGTCGTTGTATTATTGTACTGTTTGCATAATACAATAATTTATATTCCGTGTCAACAACTTTCTGTAACATCATATATGGGAAAGCTGAAAAATATATGGCCAAAATTCTAAAGATTTTCTATAGGCCCGGTCTTGAAATAAAAAATACCTCCAAAGCAACAGATTTTTATATTTCATCTGTCTGCTTTAGAGGTATCCTGTCATCCTTGACGGCTTTGCTTCACTTATTTGGGGCAAAGGCCCATTTTACAGCCTGTTTGCCTTCTGCAGGGTTTGGTGCCCCGTCTTTATAATGGGGCTCAGCGGCTTGTAGATAAGCAGCGTCACAATGGAAACGCTGGCTCCCTTAATCAGATTTAACGGAGCCACGCAGGCCGCCACGAAGGAAAGAACGCTTCCCTCTGAAACCATGGGGTTCACCGCTGCGCCCATCTCCAGTATGCTCTCCAGCGGCATTCCATATAATTCAGAAAAGGCAGGAAGCAGATAAACAGCGTTAAAGGCTGTGCCAAACACCGTCATCACCAGAGTTCCCGCCACACATCCGATCACAGCGGTCTTTTTCGTCTTTTTGAAAAGGTACACTGCAGAGGCGGGCAGGATAAAGCTGCAGCCCACCACAAAATTGGCCAAATCACCCACGAAAGCAGTGGACGTTCCTTTCACCAAAAGCTTCAACAGAATCTTTACAAATTCCATCATAACTCCTGCAGCCGGACCAAAGGCAAAGGTTCCCACCAATATGGGAAGCTCGCTGAAATCCAGCTTGTAAAAGCTTGGGGCAAAGGGCAGCGGAAAGTCAAAAATGTGCAGTATCATAGCGACAGCCGAAAACATACCGATCATGGCTATTTTTCTTGTGGTGAATACCTGCTCCTTCACGCCGCTTTTTCTCGCGGCCGCCTTCTCCAGAAGCAGCGCCGCCGCAAACAGCACAAGAATCACCGCCGCAAATTCCAGCACAAAGATAAGATTCTGTGCCACACTTTCAAACAATCCATTCATTTCTATTTTCCTCCATTTCCGGTGTTTTGCTTTATTCAAAATCACCTGTTATTTTTGTAGGAAAATTCTTCTGGTGCTGTCACACCGCGAAACACCTGACGATACTTTTTTCTGTGCAGAAAAGTATTCTGTATTTTCTGCGCAAAAAAATCCCCGGATTTTCTGCTTCTATCCGGGGACCGCAATTAAAAAACATGTGCTATGTATCGCTGTATAGGCAACACTTCTTCTTTCATCCAGACTTTACTGTTGGTCTCGGATTTGCACCGAATCAGCCGCAGCATGGCCTCCTTGGCCATACGCGGGTCGCGGACTTGCAAAAAACTGCTTACCGCCAGTAGGGAATTTCACCCAACCCCGAAGAATTTTCTTATGGGGCGTCCTGAATGGAGGACGCCATCTGTAAAGCATATTACTCCTTTGTTCGAAAATTGTCAACTGCCCTTGACAGGTTTGCATTTCATCGTAAGAGAAATTCGTTTTTTGGGCACATCCACGTCAAGCACCTGTACCTCCACAATATCTCCCACACTGACCGCCTCTAAAGGATGCTTGATATAGCGGTCTGTAATCTGTGAAATATGCACCAGCCCGTCCTGATGAACGCCGATGTCCACAAATACGCCAAAATCAATCACGTTGCGCACAGTACCCTTTAAAATCATTCCAGGCTTTAAGTCCTTCATATCCAGCACATCACTTCTGAGAATGGGCCCCGGCATATTCTCTCTGGGGTCTCTTGCGGGCTTTTCCAGCTCCTTTAGAATGTCCGTCAGGGTAATCTCTCCGATTCCCAGTTCCTGGGCCAGCAGCTTTTTGTCCCGGATGCGTCTCTCCAGGCCGGATACCCGGCTGTTTTCAGTTTCCTGACGGGCCTTAAGGTCCTGGGACTGATGGGTTTTGTCTCCTCCCTGTGCAGTCATGCCCGCCATAGCCGCTGCAAGAGCCTTTCCCATAGCGGTGTTGGTGTTCCGCACCTGGATGGAGCCTGTTTTTCTGCCCTGGCGTCTGTCCTTCGCTTCCTCTTTTGCTTTTTCGGGCGTCTTTTTGCCCTGGGGCTTTTGCGCCGCTTTTTTCTGTGCTTCTTTTACATCCTCCATGGTCATGTGAAGCTTGTCAAGCAGCTTCATGGCCGCCTCATAGGACTCAGGATGAACGCTGGTGGCGTCTAAAGGATTGTCTCCGTCCGTAATCCTCAAAAAGCCGGCACACTGCTCAAAGGCCTTGGGGCCAAGCTTTGCCACCTTTAAAAGCTGCTTTCTGTTGGTAAATCGTCCGTTGCTCTCCCGATAATCCACAATATTTTTGGCAATGGTCTTGCTGATTCCCGAAACATACTCTAAAAGAGAGGCCGATGCCGTGTTCAGATCCACACCCACTCTGTTTACACTGTCCTCCACCACACCATTTAAAGCATCGCTCAGCTTTTTCTGGTTCATGTCATGCTGATACTGCCCTACCCCGATGGACTTGGGATCAATTTTGACCAGTTCGGCCAACGGGTCCTGCAGACGTCTTGCGATGGAGGCCGCACTGCGCTGTCCCACGTCAAAATTAGGGAATTCCTCCGAGGCCAGCTTGCTTGCGGAATAGACGGAGGCTCCCGCCTCATTGACAATCACATACTGAAGGGGTCTGTCCAGCTCCCGGATCAGTTCCACAATGACCTGCTCCGACTCCCTGGAGGCGGTTCCGTTTCCCACAGAGATCAAATCCACATTATACTTTTTAATCAGACGCTTCAGCTCAGCCTTTGCCTCCTCCACTTTATTCTGGGGCGCAGTGGGATATATGACCTTGGTATCCAGAACCTTTCCCGTAGGGTCCACCACTGCCAGCTTGCAGCCCGTGCGGAAGGCGGGGTCCCATCCCAGCACCACCTTTCCCGCAATGGGCGGCTGCAAAAGCAGCTGCTCCAGATTCTTTCCAAACACAGCAATGGCTCCATCCTCTGCCTTTTCCGTCAATTCATTACGTATCTCTCTTTCAATGGCGGGCGCTATCAATCTGTCGTAGCTGTCCTTTATGACCTCCTTAAGCACAGGCGTGGTATAAGCATTGTCAGAAGTGATGGTCTTTTTTTCCAAATACTGAAGAATGCGCTCCACAGGAGCAATAACTTTTATAGTCAATACTTTTTCCGCCTCTCCCCTATTCAGGGCAAGCACTCTGTGACCTGCAATCTTCCTCACAGGCTCTTCAAAATCATAATACATTTCGTAGACACTTTGAGCCTTTTCATCTTTTGCGACGCTTTTCACAACGCCTTCCTGAGTGGTGATGTTTCGAATATACAATCGATAATCCGCCTCATCGGAAATGCGCTCTGCAATAATATCCTTCGCTCCCTGGAGCGCTTCCGCAGCGTCCGCCACTTCCTTTTCCTGGGAAACATATTTAAACGCCTCCTCCTCTAAGGGGCTGTCCGTGCTCTGAGCCAGAATAAATTCCGCCAGACCCTCCAGCCCTTTCTCCATGGCAATGCTGGCTCTTGTTTTTCTCTTTGGACGGTATGGGCGGTACAAATCCTCCACCTCAACCAGTGTCTGGGCCGCCAGGATTTTTTCCTCAAGCTCCTTTGTAAGCTTGCCCTGTTCCTCTATGCTGCCTAATACCTGATCCTTCTTTTCCTCCAAATTTCTCAGGTAAATAAGCCTTTCATGCAGGTTTCTCAGCTGCTCGTCATTTAAGGAGCCTGTGGCCTCCTTGCGGTAACGCGAAATAAAGGGAATGGTGTTCCCCTCATCAATCAGCTTTACGGCTGCCTCCACCTGCCATTTCTCAACCTTTAGCTCTTCCTTCAATTTCAGTAAAATATCCATAGCGTTCCTTCCTCCGCCTTTTTTTAATCCTTTTTAAGACTTTCAGGCTACCGTTTATTATAATGGAAAACAATTGATTAATCCAGTAAAAAATGTTAGAGTATAAGGGAACGAGACTTAAGAAAGGCAGGTTTCGGATATGGCTTACGACCAAAATCAAGACGGCTGGGATCGTTGGAACAGTAATGCTTCCAACAGCAGCTACTACAATCAGCCCACCCACAGCCCCTATAAGGGACGAGGCTTTGAATATGCTTCTTTTATCTGCGGACTCATCTCTATCACCGCCGCCTGCACCGGGATTTTTTCCATCCCCATCGGCGCTCTGGGTGTTTTGTTTGCAGTTCTGACCTATCGGGCCGGCAAAAAAATGAAGCCGGAATGCCGGGCCGGCATCTGGCTTTCCTGCATTGGGATGGCTTCCGGCATAGCAATGATTATCTTTACCTTTGCCACCCTGCCTGCCCGGTTAAATGACGAGGCTTTCCGCAGCCAGATGAATGTGATGTACCAGCAGATGTTCGGCATGGACTTTGAAACCTTTATGGAAGAATATTATGGTGTCACTTTTGAAGAGTAGCTAAGAAAAGGAGGCGTATGTTATGTCCGATTTGAGGATTGATGGTTTCAACAAGATCGGGGACTTTAGCCAAATGGGCGGTTTTCAAAAAACCGGCAGCGTTTACGGCGTAAACTCCCAGGCCCAGGAGGGCACCGGCGAAGAATGCCAGACCTGTAAAAACCGCAAATATAAGGACGGCTCTGATGAAATGGTATCCTTCAAGACGCCTTCCCATATTTCACCTCAGGCGGCTCCTGCTGCCGTGAGGGCGCACGAGCAGGAGCATGTGGCAAACGCTTACTCCAAGGCCTCTTTGGGAAACGGAAAGGTCATCTCCGCCACCGTCTCCATACACATGGATATCTGCCCTGAATGCGGGCGCTCCTACGTGTCCGGAGGCACCACAAATACACAGATCAAATATTATAACGAAGAAAATCCTTACCAGCAGGACCTTAAGACGACAGACCGCATCCGATACAGCGGCATGAACGCGGATTATGCCGTATAGGTAATTACGAGGTCTGCCTTGGAGCAGGCCGCCTCGCAGTCACCTGACTATATCATACAGCAACAGGAGCCAGACAATGAGCAAGCAATATAAAACGAGTGCAAAGCTGAAAAATACTGCCAAGGATAAACTGACCGGAGCCTACCCAAAGGCCATCTTAATCACCTTTTTAAGCGGTCTGATTCCTTTTTGTGCATCCCTTGTAATCTCTATGATCGCCTCCATGACAAGCTCCGCAGCCTATGCCATGACGGGACAGTTTTCCGTGGTAATGGGCTTACAGGTGGTGTTCTTTTTGATTTCCACGGCAGCCTCCATCGTAATCGGTGTGCTGCAGCTTGGACTTTCCCTGTTTTTTTTGAATCTGGCCTGTGGGCAGCCCTGCACCGTAAGCAATCTCTTTTACGGCTTTCGGACCCAGTCAAACAAGGCTCTGGGGATTTCTGCCGCAATGGTGCTTTTAGACACTGTATGTCTTACACCCTATCAGATGCTTCTGGATCATTTTCAGAATACCTGGGAGCTTTCCTGGCTGGGATTTTCTCTTCTGGCTCTGGGAATCGGACTTGTTATCTATGTTCCCCTTTCCCTTGGTCTCTCCCAGGCCTTTTATCTGATGCTTGATTTTCCGGAAAGAAGCGCTAAGGAGGCCCTGAAATTAAGTCTGCAGATCATGCGGGGACATAAGGGCAGGCTGTTTTATGTGCAGATCAGCTTTCTTCCTCTTATGTTTCTGTGTCTGCTCTCCTTTGGCATCGGCTACCTGTGGCTGGTTCCCTATATGAATATGACGTCTGCGGTGTTTTTCCTGGACCTTATGAATCCCGCGCCACAGAAACAAGATACCAGCAGTTAAAAATTCACAACTACATATCCATCCTGCATGACAATCGAACCCTCCTGCGGGTACCGCGGCATATTCAAGCTTCCAAAGGTGTTTCTAATCTCTGTATATTCTTCCGCATCCGTCAGGGTGGTAAAGCTGTGTCCATGCATCTCCAGAAATCGGATCATTTCCCTATTCGTTCCGTCAAAGGCATCAAATGCCCAACGTATCATGGGGAGATTCGCTTCTCCGATAAAACAGTACCCCTGGGGCTGCCAGTATTTTTCTTTTAAATGCACATCCACTACATCCGTTATCATAGATATCAATTTATACTGCCATGAATCATAGGAAACATAGAAATCCTTAATAAATTCATAGGGAATATCATACTGCCCCACAAAGACCACCGGAATGTCATTTCCGTATTGCCGCTCCACATCATATGCCACCTCTAAAAGCGTCTCCTTTGTGAGCTGGTACTCCCTGTAATCCATGTAAAAGTTATCGTTGAGCTGTGTGGCCTGATTATAAATAAAAACAAATGCCACAGCGGATATTGCAAAACGCCAGTATTTTTTGTATTTCCCAATGGAAATTTTTCCAATAGAAATTTTCCCAACAGAAATCTTTCCGTTTGGGAACGCTTCATACAGCAGCACCATGCCCACTGCGGTGAAAAAGGGCATATACTGGCATGAACGATAAAACGTGACCTTGGCCTCTATAATTGTGAGCAGAAAAGGCGTAAAAAGCATTCCCAAAAACAATAGCAAATACCATAAATTCTTTTTCCTAACAGCCGCGGAAACGGCATATATGCCAAACACCCAGCATGCCAGCTCATAGCCCGTGATAGGAAGATAAACAATGGCATTTACATGATAAACTACCCAAAACCGCTTTGCCAGCATAAAAAGCTCCTGCAATCCTTCCTTGCTTCCAAATAGCCTAAGCATACCCTGCATACTGTGCAGGCCGATCACAGAGTCTGTCGTATAAATATGGAACACCACTGTCAATAGTGCCTGCATAGCGCTTCTCAGTATCATGACGCACACCACAATAGCAGCCCCCAGCGCCAGACTTATCATAAAATATTTCGATTTTTGATCCCTGATAGAAAAAAACAGAATAACCAAAATCCCCAAAATATACAGCACAAGAAAGGATTCATAGCATCCCGCCGCCGTCCAGATAAAAAGCAGACTGGCCACCAAGGATTTTATTTTTCCCCTGCCTTCCCGCGTCAGACCTTCATAATAAAAGAGCAGCGCCAGCGCAGTAAATATGTACCCCATTCCCACGCCATTGTGCAAATAGTATATGAAATCAAAGCTGATAATGGGATTGGATACAAACAAACAGGAAAAGATGATATACGCAGCAGTTCCCAGTCTTTTCCCCATGATGCGGTTCAAAAGCACACAGAATAAAATAGCGGCGGCCATCAGAAAGGCTGCTCCCAGCAACTCCGTTATAAAGGGGGAAAACTTAGAAAGATTGAGAAATTTATTTAGTATATACAGCACCCATCTTCCCACCTCCACATTCAGCCCTTCCTCAAGATAGAGCTCCATGGCCGTATCATCAATGCCGATGCTGGGATGGGTAATCGCAAAACCATAACTGCATATTGTCGTAATCAAAAGGGCGGTCAGATATATTTTATTCTTTATGATCTCTCCCGCCTCGCTGAAAATTTTTTTCAAACCTAAAATACCTCCGTGGAATTTACGTGCATCATCTCATATTCAGTATTTTAACATAGCACACTGCCAGAGACAATTAAGAAAATCCCCTGTCAGACACGTGCTCATAAGGCGCACTCAGAAAAATGGATTAGCGCTTTACGCTAATCCATTTCAAATAACCATTGATAAAGGGATCCAGATTGCCGTCCAGCACAGCATCCACATTTCCGGTCTCCACTTCCGTCCTGTGGTCCTTCACCATCGTATAGGGCTGCAGCACATAAGAACGAATTTGATTTCCCCATCCAATCTCTTTTACTTCTCCTCTGATATCTGAAAGCTTTTCCACGTTGGCTTCCTTCTTTAACAGATACAGCTTTGCCTTCAGCATCTGCATAGCCTTATCCTTGTTCTGGAATTGGCTTCTTTCATTCTGGCACTGTACCACCGTGCCTGTGGGAATGTGTGTGATACGCACGGCCGAGGAGGTCTTGTTGATATGCTGTCCTCCTGCACCGCTGCTTCGATAGGTATCGATACGCAGATCCTTTTCGTCGATCTCCACATCCAGATTTTCCTCCAGCTCAGGCATAACATCCAGAGAAACAAAGGAAGTCTGTCGTTTTCCCTGGGCGTTAAAGGGGGATATTCGCACCAGGCGGTGCACACCCTTCTCGGACTTTAAATAACCGTAGGCATTCACTCCGTTGACCTGGAAGGTCACCGACTTGATGCCCGCCTCGTCTCCGTCCAGATAGTCCAGCACCTCAACGGAAAAGCCCTTCCGCTCCGCCCATCTGGTATACATACGGTAAAGCATGCCGCACCAGTCACAGCTTTCCGTGCCGCCTGCTCCGGCATTCAGCTTTAGGATCGCGTTGCATTTGTCGTACTCTCCCGACAGAAGCGTGCCAATGCGCAGCGCCTCCAGCTCGTTTATAAACTCATCCAGCTCGCCCCGGATTTCCTGCACCATCTCCTGGTCGTTCTCCTCATACCCCAGCTCGATTAAGGTGAGGATGTCCTCATACTGGGTGGAGAGCTTATTGTACTGCTCAACGGTGTCCTTTAAATTTTTCAGTTCCTTCATCTGCTTGTTGGAACGGTCCGGGTCATCCCAAAATCCGGGAGCCTCCATCTCCATTTCCAGCTCTTCGATCCGCTTTGACTTGTTAGCCAGGTCAAAGTGAATCCCTCACTTCCGCTAATGGAGTTTCATAGGACAGAATTTCTGATTTCATGTTGTCTAATTCAACCATTTCACGTCACCTCTTTCCATTTTTATTTTTTGCTGCTTTTAGGCCTTACGCCCACAGCACTGCTTATATTTCTTTCCGCTGCCGCAGGGGCAGGGATCATTGGGATACACCTTGGCGTTGGCCCGCTTTACAGGTCCCTTTGGCGCGCTGTCATCCTTGTTGGTGCCGGTAACCTTAGCCACCTGCTCCCTTTCCACCTTCTGCTCTATCTTAATATGGAACAGAAGTCTGACAGTCTCCTCCCTGATATTCTGGGTCATTTCATCAAACATTTCATAGCCGCTCATCTTGTATTCCACAAGAGGGTCTCTCTGTCCATAGGCCTGAAGTCCAATGCCCTGGCGCAGCTGCTCCATGTCGTCGATATGATCCATCCATTTGCGGTCTATCACCTTTAACAGGATGACGCGCTCCAGCTCCCTGATGGCCTCCGGCTCAGGAAACTCCGCTTCCTTGCTCTCGTAAAGCTTCACCGCCTCTTCCTTCAGCTGCTGCTTTAAGCTGTTTTTCTTCGGCTTTTGGATTCTCTCCAGCGTCACAGGCTGCAAGGGAATGGTGGGGATCAGCAAGGTGTTCAGCTCGTTAAGATCCCACTCTGCTGCCTCCGCGTCGTCATTGATACAGATATCCACACAGTTTTCCGTGATGTCCGTTATCATCTTGTAAATCACATCCCGCATGCTCTCGCCGTTTAACACCCGGCGGCGCTCCTCGTAGATGATCTCCCTCTGCTCGCTCATGACTCTGTCATACTCAAGCAGGTTTTTACGGATGCCAAAGTTATTATTCTCGATCTTTTTCTGAGCGGACTCAATGGCATTTGTCAGCGCCTTATGCTCGATTTCCTGCCCTTCCGGAATGCCCAGGGCGTTAAACATATTGATGAGACGCTCGGAGCCAAACAGACGCATCAGATCATCCTGCAGGGAAATATAAAATTTGCTCTCTCCGGGGTCTCCCTGACGTCCGCTTCGTCCGCGCAGCTGATTGTCAATACGCCTGGATTCGTGGCGCTCTGTGCCGATGATCTTAAGACCCCCGGCCGCCCTGGCCTCCTCGTCCAGCTTAATATCCGTACCTCGTCCGGCCATATTTGTGGCGATGGTCACCGCCCCGTGAATTCCGGCATCCGCCACGATCTCAGCCTCCAGCTCATGGAATTTTGCGTTCAAAACCTTGTGCTGAATGCCTTTTTTGGTGAGCAGGCGGCTGATCTCCTCGCTGGCCTCGATGGTGATGGTGCCCACCAGCACAGGCTGTCCCTTGGCGTGGGCCTCCTCCACCGCATTTATGATAGCATGGAGCTTTTCCGCCTTAGTCTTGTATACCGCATCCTGCAGATCCTTCCGGATCACAGGCTTATTGGTGGGAATCTCCACCACATCCATGCCGTAAATTTCACGAAACTCGTTTTCTTCGGTAAGTGCAGTACCTGTCATACCGCATTTTTTCTCAAATAAATTAAAGAAATTCTGGAAGGTGATGGATGCAAGGGTCTTGCTCTCTCTCTTTACCTTCACATGCTCCTTTGCCTCGATAGCCTGGTGCAGGCCGTCGGAATAACGGCGTCCCGGCATGATACGCCCCGTAAACTCATCTACGATCAGCACCTGGTCGTCCTTTACCACATAGTCCTGATCCCGGAACATAAGATTGTGAGCCCGCAGCGCCAGAATGATATTGTGCTGGATTTCCAGGTTTTCCGGGTCGGCAAAGTTATCAATGTGGAAAAAGCGCTCTACCTTCTCCACGCCGGCAGCCGTCAGGTTGATGACCTTATCCTTTTCATTAACGATAAAATCTCCCGTCTCCTCCTGAACCACACCCATGATGGCGTCCATTTTCGTCAGCTCGTGCATATCCTCGCCCCTGTGCATCTGCCTTGCCAGCAGATCGCACATTTCGTAAAGAGCTGTAGACTTGCCGCTTTGTCCGGAAATGATAAGCGGCGTTCTGGCCTCGTCAATGAGCACGGAGTCCACCTCGTCGATAATGGCATAGTGCAGGCCCCGCAAAACCAGCTGCTCCTTATAGATCACCATGTTATCTCTCAGATAGTCAAAGCCCAGCTCATTGTTGGTCACATAGGTGATATCACAGGCATAGGCCGCCTGTCTCTCCTCGGAGGTCATGCTGTTTAACACAACTCCCACCTTTAAGCCCAGAAACTCATGCACCTGGCCCATCCACTCCGCGTCACGCTTGGCCAGATAGTCGTTTACAGTGACCACCTGCACCCCTTTGCCCTCCAGAGCGTTCAGATAGGCAGGCAGCGTGGATACCAGCGTTTTTCCCTCACCTGTACGCATCTCGGCAATGCGGCCCTGATGCAGAATGATACCGCCGATGAGCTGCACCCGGTAATGCTCCATGTTCAGCACCCGCTTTGCTGCCTCTCTGACCGTTGCAAAGGCCTCCGGCAGAAGATCGTCCAGCGTCTCTCCTCCGGCCAGCCGTTTCTTATATTCCTCGGTTTTTCCCCGGAGCTCTTCATCGGAGAGAGCCTGCATGGAGGGACGAAGCTCTTCTATTTTGTCCACCAGAGGCATAATGCGCTTCAGCTCCCTTGCGCTGTGAGTGCCAAATATTTTTTCTATTACTTTCATATCGTTTCCTTACCAATCCGTTCCTGTTTCCATATGCTTTTTTACAGAATCCAAACCATATTGTAACAGATTTGCAATGGATATTCAAGCATTGTATCTTTCCCGTCCGTGAACAAATTATGAAGATTGTGTAAAAATTGACATACACAGGGAAAAAAAGTATAATCAAGTCATGATTAAGAAAATTTCAACCATACAGCTTGTTCCCGGGATGACGGTGGCTGAGGATGTGTTTACCTATGACCGCCAGCTGATCCTTTCCAAGGGAACCATTCTTAACGACAGATTGATCATGAAGCTTGATCTGTACGGCATACTGACTATTTTTATAGAAGGCTCTGTTTCAGCTTCTTCTTCGGAGGTCTCCCCCCAGGAGCAGACCTATCTGCAGCGCATCAAGGAAGACCCTGTTTTCCCTGTTTTCAAACGGGAATATGAGATCAGCGTGGACTTTCTGCAGGAAAATATTAAGCGGGTAATCAAGGGCAGCCTGAAGCTGGACATAAACGAGCTTTTAAAGGGAGTGCTGCGCGTTCTTGGAGTTGACAGGGGCCGCATCGGCATTCTGGATCTTTTACAGAATATGCGGGCCTTTGACTCCTCCACCTTTTCCCACAGCATCAACGTAGCCCTGATCTGCAATTTGTTAGCAGGGTGGCTGAAATGGGATACCAAGCGGGTAGAGCTTGCCACCGCCTGCGGGCTCTTTCATGATATCGGCAAGATTCAGGTGCCTCACGCCATTATCACAAAGCCGGGCAGGCTTTCTGCCAAGGAGCTGGCCGTCATTCAACAGCATCCGGCTTTAGGCTGTCAGCTTCTGATTTCCCAAAATGCAGACGAGCATATCTGCAATGCCGCTCTGATGCACCATGAACGGTGCGACGGCTCCGGTTACCCCACAGGGCTCAAGGGAGATCAGATCGACCCCTACGCCAAGCTTGTGGCAATCGTGGACGTGTATGATGCCATGACGGCCCCCAGAGTCTACAGAGGACCCTTGTGTCCCTTCCGGGTCATTGAACTGTTTGAGGCTGAGGGCTTCCAAAAATATGAGGTGGCTTATCTGCTGGCCTTTATGGAGAATGTGGTAAATTCCTACATACAAAGCCCCTGTCTGTTAAGCGACGGGCGCAAGGGAACCATTATTTATATCAACAAAAGCCATCTTTCCCGCCCCATCGTCCAGTGCGGCACAGAGTATGTAAACCTGTTAGAGCATCCTGATCTGTCCATTGTAAGCCTTCTGTAGCCTGCTGATATCAGCAGAAACTGATGGGAATCGAAAACAGAAATCAAATTTGTGAGGATTGTATGCAGAAAAAAGAAGAAATTCCTATGAAAGAAGAAATTCATGTGTATGTAAATATGCCGGGGTTTTCCCCGAATTTTTCCACCGTGGGGGAGGCTCTCGCCGCAGTGTCCGGGCTGGACGCCAAAAATGAGACGCTGCCGGACACCCAGCGCGCCTTCCCCGCCCCCTTTTCGGAGGAAACGCCTGCCTTTATTCATATTGGAAAAGGCATTTACCGGGAAAAGCTCACCGTCACCCGAAACCGTCTGACCCTTCTTGGGGAGGATTGCGAGAACACCATTCTGGTATACGGCGACGGCGCTTTTGATGTGATGGAGGACAACAGCAGACGGGGCACCTTCCGCACCGCCTCCTTCCGCATTGACGCCAACGACTTCACTGCCAGGCATCTCACCTTTCAAAATGACGCCGGCTTCGGTCATACGGCAGGCCAGGCACTGGCTCTCTACGCAGAGGGTGACAGGCTTTATCTGGAGGACTGCAGGCTTCTTGGAAGCCAGGACACACTGTTTACCGCCCCGCTTCCCCTAAAAGAGGCAAAGCCCGGCGGCTTTACCGGCCCCGGAGAGCACCGGCCCCGGGTACTGGGCCGCCAGCTTTACCGCAGCTGCTTTATTCAGGGAGACGTGGATTTTATCTTCGGCGGCGGCATCGCCTATTTTGAAAACTGTACCATCTTTTCCAAGCTGCCCGGAGACCGCATTCCTCCGGAAAGCCCCAAAGAAGAAACTATTTACGGATATGTCACTGCGGCCAGCACTCCCAAAGGGCAGCCCTATGGCTATGTATTTCAGGACTGTCGTCTTACCAGCGACTGTCCGCCCCGCAGCGTCTACCTGGGCAGGCCTTGGCGTGAATGGGCCAAAACCGTATTCCTTCACTGTGAGCTGGGAGAGCACATCCATCCTTTGGGCTGGAATGACTGGGGAAAGCCCCACGGTCATTTTTACTACGGAGAATATGATTCTTACGGCCCCGGAGCAAACCCGGACACCAGAGCCGATTTCTCCCATCAGCTGACAAAAGAGGAAGCTGCGGAATATACCCTGGACAGGGTTCTGCAGGGCTGGAGACCCTAAGCTTGAAACATGTTGATTCATTTCCCACTGTTTCTTACTGCTTCCTGCGCCAGATGCACCGCTCCCATCAGACCCGCCTGGTTTCCCAGAGCCGCCTGTCTGATGCGCACGCCTGCCGTCCCCGGAGAAATCCGGCCGGGAAGACGCTTTCTTATTTCCTCCGCCACATACTGCTGGGCCATGACGCCGCCCCCCAAAACCAAATCACTGGGATTAAATATATGGACCAGGCTGACCAGGCCATAGGTAACCTCGTCAATCCATCGGTCCACGATTTCTTTGATCTGCGGGCGATTCATGGCGGCAAAAATCTTCTTCCCATTGTCCAGGGAGGCATCCACAGACTTCGCCATCCGCACCAGCGCTGTGGTGGAGGCATATTTCTCATAACAGCCGTCAAATTCTCCCTGTCCCATATCCTCAGGATGCACCACTATGCCGCCGAAGCTGCCTGCAAAAAAGCTGCTGCCATAATAAATTCCGCCGTTTATCACAATGGCTCCGCCCACTCCTGTTCCGTAGGTCAGGCACAGGAAATCGGAAAGCCCCTTGGCCGCCCCATAGTAAAGCTCTCCAAGCGCAGCGGCATTCACATCATTTTCCACAGCCACCGGCACTTGAAATTCTTCTTCCAAAATCTTTTTTACCTGTGTCCCCGTGTAGTCCGGAATATTGTCATTGGCATAAAAAATACTGCCGTCCCTTGTATCCACCTGCCCTGCAGTGCTGATGCCAATGGCCTCAAACCCACGATAACTGCGCAGAATTTCCTTCGCCTGCTCCATCAGGCGCCCCCCGCCTTCCCTGGCATGGGTGGCCTCCTCTCTTTTCTCCTCTAAGCTTTCTCCTGTCCAAAGCCCGGATTTGACAGCTGTTCCGCCGATATCCAAAACTGCGATATTCATGATTTTTCTTCCCTCAAGGCATCCGCAAAGGATTTTGTAATCAGCTGCGGCCTCGTGATAATGGAGCCCACCACCACGCTGTAGCAGCCAAGGTCAATCACCCGTCTTGCCTTTTGGGGGGTGTTGATATTGCCCTCCGCAATCACCGGATGCTTCACCTGTGCAAGAATGCTTCTTATAATTTCAAAATCATTATTCTCTATTCTAAGTCCTGCGCTCTGAGGCGTGTATCCCACCATTGTAGTGCCGATAAAGTCAAACCCCAGCCGATCTGCATAGACAGCCTCCTCCACAGTGGAGCAGTCTGCCATAAAAAGCTGATCCGGATACTCTGCCTTCACCTCCTGGAAAAATGCTTCCAGGCTTTTATCCCCCGGTCTCAGAGCTCCCGTTGCATCCATGGCAATGATTTCCGGTTTTACCTCCATAAGCTCTTTGATCTCTTTCATGGTGGGCGTGATATAAACCCGGCTGCCTTCGTAGTCCCTCTTTACAATACCGATGATGGGAAGCCTTGTCTCCTCCTGAATCTGCCGAATGTCCTCCTTTGTGTTGGCACGGATTCCGGCCGCTCCTCCCATCTTCGCCGCAACCGCCATTCTTCCCATGATATAAGAGGAATGCAGCGGTTCCTCGGGCAGAGCCTGACAGGAAACTATCAGCTTTCCCCTTAAACTTTCCACTCGTTTGTCCATTGCTATGCCTCCTCTTTATTCAGACATTCCAGGCTGACCTTGCTGCCCGGATCATTTCCGCCGCCTCTGCAGCAACAGCAATATCCTCTTTGTTCAACCCTGTGAGAGGCTTTCTGACACCGCCGATATCCAATCCCTCATTGATGCGCAGAACCTCCTTGATCACCGCATACATATTGGCCCGTCCGGAGCACAGCTTATAGATAATGGCATTCACCGTATGCTGGAGGCGGCAGGCCTCGTCCATGCTTCCAGCCTTTACCAATCTGTCAAGCTCCAAAAACAGCTCCGGCATTGCGCCATAGGTTCCTCCAATGCCGCCCTGTGCCCCAATGACCCGTCCGCTGATAAACTGTTCGTCCGGCCCGTTGAAAATAATATAGTCCTCTCCTGCCAGCTGCTTGAAAATCTGAATATCCTGCACCGGCATAGAGGAATTCTTCACTCCGATCACATTGGGATTTTTCATCATTTCCTTAAGCAGGCTCTGTGTCAGCGCAACGCCGGCAAGCTGGGGAATATTGTAGATAATAAAATCCGTCTGGGGCGCTGCCTGGCTGATATCGTTCCAGTATTCTGCAATGGCATATTCCGGAAGATGAAAATAAATGGGCGGTATGGAAGCGATGGCGTCCACCCCCAGGCTCTGTGCATGGGCTGCCAGCTCCTGGCTGTCTCTGGTGTTATTGCAGGCCACATGGGCGATCACCGTCAGCCTTCCCGCCGCCGCCTCCATGACATTTTCAAGCACCTTTCTGCGGTCCGCAACACTCTGATAAATACATTCCCCTGAAGAGCCGTTGACATAGACCCCTTTTACTCCCTTATCCACAAAGTAACGTGTAAGCGCCCTTACGCGCTGGGGACTGATATCTCCCTCCTCGTCGTAGCAAGCATAAAATGCGGGAATGACCCCTTTATATTTTTCTAAATTCCTCATGTCTCTCCTCACTTCTGCACTGCCTTTTGGACACTTCAAGTCTGTGGCGGCAGCGCGGACACAAACTTGCCCGTTCCCTTCTAAAGACCACAATCAATATAGTTTTTCAACAACCGCCTTGGAGGTTCTTCGGTTGTTTTCTGCGGAAACGGCATAATTCCTTCTATAATATTCGCAAAACAATATATCAATAATGTAAAGCTGGCTCAGCTTCGCCCCCATGGAGCCTCCCTCCAGGGGCCCCTCATTGCAGCCGCACAGCAGCACGCCATCTGCATAGGTGGTAAGGGGAGACTTGGCAAATCTGGTAACTGCCACCATTTTTGCCCCTACTTCCCTCAAAATGTCTGCCACATAAACCGTATCCTTTGTAGCTCCGGAAAAGGAAATAATAAAGTATAAATCATCCGGAGTTGCCATGGACGCGGTCATAGCCTGCATATGCGGGTCATCCACACAACTGACCTTATCCATAATGCGCAGAAACTTATTGCGGGCTTCCATGGCTGTGAGCAGACTGTCCCCGATTCCAAAGAAGTAAATACGCTTGGCCTTTTCCATCATCTCCAGAATTTTATCCACATTATTTTGATCTAAGAGAGAATGGGTTTCCCGAAGCGCACTGATGTGGCTCTCTAAAATACGGCTCATCTCGCTCTGCAGGGAAGGTGTTTCTGCCTGTGCACTCTTTTGCGCCTCGGACTGCTCTGTATCCTCCGCCGCAAGGCACAGGGAAAGTTTCATCTTAAACTCCTGATACCCTTTGGCTCCCAGGGACCGGCAGAATCGAAAAACAGTGGCCTCCGCCGCCTGACAGGCATCTGCAAGCTCCGTAATGGACATAAAAAGCACTTGATTTGTGTTCTTCAGTACATAATCGGCGATCTTTTTCTCCGTTTTCGTAAACTTATTATATAAAATTTGAATGTCCAGCAATAAACCTGTAGCCTGCATATATCCTCCTTAAGTCCTGTCCCTAATGCCTAAAGGGGCATAGTGAACCCGCGTCGGTTCTGTTTCTTCTCTTACCTGCCGCTGTTCTTATCCCTTCACTGCCCCCATGGTGATTCCCTGGGTAAAGTATTTCTGGAACATTAGAAAGATTGCAATAATAGGAATTGCTCCCAATGCTGCGCCCGCCATAATCAATCCGAAATCATTAGACATTTCCGCCTGCAGCTTGGCAATTCCCAGGGAAATCGTCAAAGTGCTCTGGGAATTCAGCATAATCAGCTGTAAAAAATAGTCGTTCCATGTGCTGATAAAGGTAAAAATGGCAAGAGCCCCGATGCCGGGCTTTACAATGGGAAGCACGATGGTCAAAAAGGTCTGTACCTCTCCCGCTCCGTCAATCCTCACTGCCTCCAGCATTTCCGTGGGAATGGTTTCAGAAAACTGCTTCATCAAAAAGATTCCAAAGGGCCAGCCCACCGTGGGAAGGATGACTGCCCAGATGGTGTCATGGAGATTCAAGAAAGACATCTCCTTTAAAAGCGGTACCAGAACCACCTGCTTGGGAAGCGCCATGGCACAAATAAAAATACTGAATAAAATCGTCTGCCCCACAAAGCGCTTCTTTGCAAGCGCATATCCCGCCATAGAAGCGGTCAGACAGGTAAGTCCCATGGCAATCACCGCTATAGCCACACTGTTAAAGAGCCAGCGCAGCGCCGGATTCCCAAACAGCTTCTCATAATTTATCATCGTGGGGTTCAGGGGAAACCACTGGGGCTTTGCGGCATTAATCGTCATAGCATCCTTAAAGGATCCTGTTACAATCCAATAAACTGGAAAAATAAACAAAAATGCCAAAACCACTAATATTATAACAGTAACCACCTTATAAATCGACAGTTTTCCTGCTTTCTTTTTTGTTTTTTCCATAATTCCTCTCCCTCCTAATCCACACTTCCGGCCTTGGTCACCTTAAATTGAATTGCGGAAAACACAGCGATGACAATAGCCAGAAATACCCCCATCGCATTTCCATAGCCGTACCGGTAAAGCTTGAATGCTTCATAATAAATGTAATACATAATGGTATCTGTGGAATGATTCGGTCCTCCTGAGGTTAAAAGCTGTATCAGTGCGTAGCACTGAAAGGAATTTATGGTAGTGATCACCAAGATATAAAGGGTGGTAGGCATAATAGAAGGCCATTTAATTCTCCAGAAAGTCTGGAAATTGGTGGCGCCGTCCACCTGGGCCGCCTCAACAATAGAGTTGTCCACATTTCCCAGGGCCGCCACATAAAGTACAATAGGCTGGCCGATGGATGTTGTAAAGAGAATAAGTATAATACACCAGATAGCGAATCTTTCATCCCCCAGCCAGCTGATATTTTCGTCGATTACCCCGGCTGCATTCAATACATAATTAAAAAGTCCCGTATATTTGTTGAACATCCATTTCCAGACAACCGCAACTGCAACCGTACCCGTAACCACAGGCAGATAAAACACACAGCGGAAAAAGGATCTGGATGCCGCATGCAGAGGATAAATCGCCGCGCTGACCCAGAGGGAGAAAATGGTAACTACAGGCACCGCTACAATTACAATCAATACGGTATTTTTCAAGGCTCTGATAAAAATCGGATCCTGAAACATTTCAATATAATTCCCAAATCCCACGAACGTAAAGTCTGTCATGGTATAATTAAAAAAGCTGGTTACAAGGCACATTATCATGGGAACAATGATAAAGCCCACAAAAAATATCAGTGCAGGCAGAAGAAACAGGTAAGCCGCTCTGGTTTCGCGCATTACCAGTACCCTGCTTCGTTTGGTATACTGTTTTTTACCTGACATTTTGCCAACCGTCATGAGTATTACCCCCGTTTGTTTTCTGCTTTTTGAAAAGGCATCCGGCCTTTGTTGAAAAGCCGGATGCCAAAGGTTTCCATCAGATTAATTTGCTGCTGCCGCCGTAGCTGCGTTACAGGTTTCCACATAAGCGTCTGCTGCCGTCTGAACATCTTCGCCGCCAAAAATCTGCTGAAGCATGTTCCACCATGCAGTACGCTGCTCTGCCCAGCCGCCTGTTACATTGTAGTAATCTCCCAGGTAAGGTCCGAAGCTTGCGAATACTTCCATGCGGGCCTCATCCTCTGTGCCTGCGTATACATTTCCGAAGGAAGCTCTTACCGGGAAGAAGCCTGTGCTGGAAACGCTCAAAGGTCCCTGAACCGCATCGTCGCAGATAAACTCAATAAACGCCTTTGCAGCTTCCGCCTTTGCCTCATCGCCGTTGTCAAAGATACCAAAGCCGTAGATTCCACCGCAAAGCTCAGGTGTGCCGCTCTCAGAAGGGAAGGCAACCGGATAAGGTGTAAAGCCTACCACCGAAGCATACTGTGCCTCATTGGAAGCATTCCAGCAGAAGGTCATTGCCACGGTTCCATTGGAAAACAGCTGAAGCTCATCACTTGCCTGCGCTCCTGCATCGTAGCTTAAAAGTCCCTCCTGGCTCCAGTCTACAAGCTGCTGCAGGCCCTTTACGCCCGCTTCGGAGTTCATGGTCCACTGTGTGTGATCTGCATTGGTAAATTCTGCATTGTAAAGATTCATGGCAAGGGCGCGTGTTCCCTGGTCCCCGCCCTGACCGCCGCAGTAAACGATACCGTTCTCCTGTGCAACGCCTGCATCCTTAAGCGCCTGAAGCGCTTTCTCAAAATTCTCGGTAGTCCAGGTGCGATCCTCATTTATGTACTGAAGTGCATCTGCGGCCTCAAACATTTCATAGTTGATAGCCATGCAATGAGTGGTCATACAGAGAGGATATTCATAAAAGACACCTTCTGTAGACTGACATGCGCTTACCACTGCCTCGCTGGTGGCAGAAATATCTGCAAGAGCCTCATCGTCCCAAAGATCAGACAGATCCAGCATCTTTCCCTTCGCTCCCCAGTTGCTTACCAGTCTCTCGGGTCCCTCCATGATAATATCCGGTGTTGTTCCAGCCTCAATGGCAGCTGTCACCTGATCATCTCCGGAAGTGTAATCAAGATATTCCACTGATACACTTATGTTAGGATACACCTCGTTAAAAGAAGCAATAAATCCATTCACCGTTTCCTCGTCGCCAAAGCTTCCAATGGGGTATGTCCACATCGTAATATCTGCGCTGAGGTCTGTACCGGCTGCTGCTTCCGTCCCGGCAGCGGTCTCCGCTGCAGTCTCAGCAGGGGCAGAGGTCTCCGTCTGTGTATTGGTACCGGAATTGGACGTCTCCTGCTGTGAGCCGCAGGCCGCCATGGAGAATGCCATGACACCTGTCAACAATAACGCGAGTGCTCTTTTCTTTTTCATACTTTGTCCTCCTTAATATGAGACATTTATCAACTTGTATATTTACAGTACTATGGAACCAGCTCTGTGTCAACAACTTTTTAAAAAAATTTTCACCATTTTTGAAAGTAATTTTCATTATTCAGTTTTTTGCACAAAACCATTATGTTTTTTATGTCTATTTTTAACAAAGTATTTGTTTTACTTCCTTTTTATCGCAAAAACATGATATAATGAGTGCAAACAAGCCCGGGGAAGCCTGCTCACCCAAAGGGAGCGGCAATCTGATTACAATTTTAAGGAGAACTGCAAATGATATATGACAAGATAAGCAATATTGAAAACTATCTGGGGATAACCCCCAACTTGGACACGGCTATCCGTTTTCTGGCGTCTCAGGATCTGAACGCGCTGCCGCTGGGAAGAACTGTCATAGACGGCGACCTGGTTTTTGCAAATGTGATGGAGGCAGATGCGGTGCCTGCAGAGGAAAAGGAATTTGAACTGCACAGAGAGTATATGGATATTCAAATTGATCTTACGGGAGTTGAGCGCATCGAAATCGGCGATTCCGCTTCCATGGAGCTTACAGCCTATCACCCCGAAACGGATTTTGGCACTGTAAAATGCCCTGCAGCAGCCTCCTGTGTGCTGGGGCCGGGAAACTTTATCCTCTGTATGATATCGGAACCCCATAAACCCGGCATTCTCCATACAAGAGAGCAGGCCCATCTGAAAAAATGTGTGGTGAAGGTACGCAGGCAGTAGGAACCACCCTTTGCCACAGGCTTCCTGTTTCATCAAAAAACGCTCTGAAGGGATTTTCTCCCTCTCAGAGCGTATTTTTTATCCACACTGCTTATGCGTTTTTTATGCCTGTTCATAAAGCTTCAAAATAAAATCCTTTGCCTGCAGATTGTTCTCCGGTGTCGTATCCTCCAGGGTGGCATGGATAAAGGGCTTTCTCTCCTTCATAAATTTCAGCACCGCAGTGTAATCCATCTGTCCAAAGCCGCAGCCCACAGATTTCAGTTTTCCATCCTCCACCACATAGTCCTTCAGATGCACCATGGCTACATCAGGCCCAAGCAGCTCCACGGCCTCCTCCACAATGGCGGTCTGCTCCTTGTAATTGCTGATATCCAAAAGATTTACAGGGTCCAATATAATCTGAAGATTGGGGGAAGCAATTTCATCCAGCACTCTTCTGGCTCTTGCAGGATTGCATACAATGTGCTTCCACACCGGTTCAATGGCCAGAATCACACCCATCTGCTGGGCATATCTGACCACAGGCCGCAGGTTGGTAATAAAGGTCTGCAGCGCCTCCTCCCCATGGCATTCCGGCACATAGGCATAGGTCTCGTTGGGCGCTCCCGTCTCGGTGCCCACCACTCCGCACCCAAGCAGGGAAGCAAAGCGGATATGGGCCATATAACGGTGCACTGTTTTTTCCAGCTGCTGCCTGTTTGGATTTGCCAGATTCAGGTAACAGCCAAGCACGGCGATATCCACCTGATTTCTTGCAAAGAGATTTTTCAAATACATGGCAAAGCCCGGCGTCAGGGCCTCATCTGTGGTGGGATACTCATCGATCACCTTTGCAAGGGCCAGATGACCGCACTGAAAACCCAGTCTGTGAACATCCGCAATCCGCTCCTCCAGGGGCAGCTTTTTTGTGTCGTGTAATCTGATTCCTAACTGCATCTTTCCTCCTCCAATTCATCTACGCCGATCAGTTCGTATGCGTCTCCAGTCTGTCCTTCGATTCGCACCTGATCCAAAACCAGTCTTGCAACATTTCTTGCAAAAAGTCCTCTTTTGCTGCTTCTTTCGACACCCTCCGACATAGCGGGCACATCCGTTTTGGCATTTTCCGCAAAGCTGATAGATATGTTTTTCATTATGATTTCTTCGATTTTCTGCTCGGGCAGGCCGTCAAAATACGCTGCCGCCACATGACAGTTTGTACACTCCATATTTTCAAAGACCATTTTCTTAATTGACGGCGTTCTGTCATCTACCGGGTACGGCTCTCTTGACTGCACATATTTTGTCTTTCCATCCGGGTCGCAGAAATAAAAGGCGTTGACTACCAGAGGCGTCATCACATGATCCAGAGTCAGATTCCGGAAAACAATATTGCTTAAGACAGCATCCTTTCCCCTTCCCCGTCTGGTCTTGATCCGAAGTCCCCTGTCCGTATGGCGGAAAATACAGTCCTCCACAGTGAGATTCACAACGCCTCCTGCCATCTCGCTGCCCACAGTCACGGCTCCATGCCCGTTTTCCATAAGGCATTGGCGGATATGGATATCCTCCGAAGGGGTTTTATGCTTCCTTCCCATGTAAATCTTGCCGCTCTTGACTGCGATACAGTCATCTCCCAGCGAAAAGCGCACACCCAGAATCTCCACATTCTTGCAGGATTCCGGGTCCAGTCCGTCCGTATTGGGGGAATCCGCCGGATTTTCCACCGTCAATGCAAGAAACCTGAGATCATTGCTGAAATAGGGATGTAAGGTCCAGGAGGGAGAATTGCAGAATTTCAATCCCTGGAGGGTAATATTTTTACAGCCGCTTAAAAAGAAAAGCCTGGGGCGGAAGGCAATATTCATCACCTTGGGGTCTTTCCACCAGTTTTCCTTAGAGGCGTTGCCGTTTATGACGCCTTCCCCGTACAGCACCACGTCCTCCACGCCAACGCCGCAGATAATGCCGGAAAACATGGGAAGTGGATTGCCCTCCCAGGTTCCCAGATTATATTCGTCCGTCTCGTCATAGCTTTCGATCATGCCCGGGAACACAGGAAAACGGGTTCTGTCCGTGTCTGCTTTCAGCTCCGCTCCCCTGGCCAGCTCCAGGCGGATATGGCTCTTTAAAAACAGACTGGTAATCCGGTAGGTGCCTGCGGGAAAATAAATACGGCTGTTTCTGGGACAGGCCATAATGGCCGCCTGAATAAAATGGGTATCGTCCTGTATGCCGTCTCCCTTGGCTCCGAAGCGGGTCACATCCAGCGTCACAAACTCATAATCGGTTTTAAAGGACACCTCCCCCACCTTCTCCTGCCCGTCATACACCTCTATCAGCTGCCTGGAATCGGGTTTAAGACCGTACAGGGAGGTAATGGTGCGGTCAGAGGTCGTCTTTTCTGCGCCGTTTACAAAGATCCGATAGGGACGCAGCGTAAAATAACGCCCGCCATCTTTCATTTCAATCACGGCGCTTCTGGCCGTGTGCATCACATGAATAATTTCCATTTTGCCCCTCCTTTAACAAAACACCTGATATTTTTCTGTCAAAAGCACATAATCCTGGCAGGCCTGTCTCACAGCGCCGCGAAACAGCTCGCAGGCCCGGGAATCCTTCCCAGCCCATACGCTGTCTCCATCCTCCTTAAGATAACGGCTTATGATTTCTTTTACATTTTCTTTAAAGATATCAACAAGCTCCCTGTAATATTCATAAATCTCAGGGCTCATACAGTCGATGGTGCGAATCAGCATATCCGCTGCAGCAGCTGCGTTTTCAAAGGTGTAATCCTGCTTCAGCAGCTTGTTTATCGTCCGCATCTGAGTCATAATATCAGGATAGCCCTCCTTTTTGTTGCAGGCCGTCTCGTATGCCGCATAAACAGGATAAACCCACCTGGCAGCCTCATACCGGTCAGGATCGATGGATTCCATGTCAAAAATCCCCTCCTGCGTTCTGGGCAGCTTTTTCAGCTCCTCTACAACACCGGCCGCCGCCTGGGGGTCTTTCTTTCGGATGCTTTCATAAGCCTCCTTCAGCCGTTCTTTCATGCTCATATCCTTTTCCTCTCTCCTTTTTCTCAGGGCTTTTAGCCCTGTGGGCTGAAACCCTATAAAAAATACCTGCGCGCCCTGAGCCGGTGTGAGCTTACTCACAGAGCGCCAAAACCGCAGGTATTTCTCATATATCATTGAATCGTCGCCGACTTTTGAAACGTCCTTTGGGAACCGCCGGCGGTTAAAGCGTCACGCCCTGTTTGAAAATCGCCATGTCGTGGAAGCCCGCCGCCTCAGAGCATACCTGCTTTCCGGAGGCTACCTCCACCACGTAATCAAACAGCTTCTTCGTTTCCTCAGCCATGGTGCTTCCCTCCACCAGAACGCCGGCGTTAAAGTCAATCCAGTTGGACTTTCTGCCAGCCAGCCCGGAATTGGTGGAAATTTTCATGGTAGGAACCGGGGATGCAAAAGGGGTTCCTCTTCCGGTGGTAAACAGCACGATATGCGCGCCTGCTGCAGCCAGGGCGGTTGCAGCCACCAGATCGTTGCCCGGAGCGCTGAGCAGATTTAAGCCCGGCGTCTTTACCGTCTCCCCGTAGGCCAGCACACCCTTCACCTGAGCGCTTCCTGATTTCTGGGTGCAGCCCAGGGACTTATCCTCCAGCGTGGAGATGCCGCCCTTTTTGTTTCCGGGAGAGGGATTCTCATAGATGGTCTGGTTGTGGCTCTTGAAATAATTTTTAAAGTCATTGATGAGAGCCACCGTCTTTTCAAACAGCGCTTCGTCTGCGCAGCGGTTCATCAAAATAGTCTCCGCTCCAAACATTTCCGGCACCTCTGTGAGAATAGTGGTGCCTCCCTTGGAGATCAGAAGGTCTGAAAATTGGCCCACCAGGGGATTGGCCGTAATGCCGGAGAGGCCGTCGCTTCCTCCGCATTTCATGCCCACCACCAGGCGGCTTACGCTGATAGGCTCTCTCTCAAAGCCTGCCGCATAGTCGATGAGCCCCTTGATAATCTCCACTGCCTGGACGATCTCATCCTCACATTCCTGGGCCACCAGGAATTTCACTCTGTTCTCATCGTACTCGCCAATATAAGACTTCAGTACGTCAATATTGCTGTTTTCACAGCCCAGCCCCAGCACCAGGACACCCCCGGCATTGGGGTGGTTAATCAGATCTGCCAGAATGGTTCTGGTGTGCTCCTGATCGTCGCCCATCTGGGAGCAGCCGTAAGGGTGAGGGAATGCAATTACCTCTTCCACACTGCCCTTTACGAAAGCGTTTGCCGCTCTGGCGATGGCGGTGGCCACGTTATTCACGCAGCCCACGGTGGGAATGATCCAGATTTCGTTGCGCACGCCCACCTTGCCGTCAGGCCTTTGAAAGCCCTGGAAGGTAACATCCTCCGTTCTTTTTTCCTCCACGGGCACAGGCTCATAGGTGTAGTCAAGGAGCTCACCCAGGGCCGTCTTGATATTGTGAGTGTGTATCCACTCACCCTCCTTGATATCCTCTGTGGCGTTGCCGATGCGGTAGCCGTACTTGATCACCTCGCCGCCCTTCTTGATATCGCAGATAGCCATTTTATGGCCTGCAGGAATATCCTGGCCTGCGGTGACGGTTTTTTTTCTCCCGTCCCACTCTACCAAAATCTCCTCTCCCTGGGAAATGGGCACAAGCGCCACCACCACATTGTCTTTATCGTTGATTTTTAAGAAATTCTGCATAATGCCGCCCTCATACCATTTTTCTTGATATCATCCAGATAAGCGGTCACCGCGTCGGTAAGTCCCGCCACCTGATTCAGATCCTGGCCGAAGAAATCTTCTTCTCCCAGAAATGCGGTTACAAATGTGCGCGTATCCTTCTCGCAGTTATCCCGGAAGAATTCCAGCACCTTCCTGTCATCCATAATATTATATTCCTGACCGTTTCTGTGTCCGATCAGCGCCTTGTCGCGAATCTCTGTTCCCGTGTAGAAGGCCATCAGCGCAGCCAGAGAGAAGGCAAGGTGCACAGGAAGCTTTCCTGTTTTCTCCACGTATCCCAAAAGGCTGGGCATACACCTTGCTCTCCACTTGGAAACAGAATTTAAGGAGATGGAAAGCAGCGCATGCTTCACATAGGGATTGTTAAAACGAGTGATCACTGCCTCTGCAAACTCCTTAAGCTCTGCCTCAGGAAGGGTCAGCGTAGGAATCACCTCGTCGAAAATGGTCTTCATCATGAAGTTTCTGATGTCATCGTCATCCATGGATTCCTTCACATAATCATTGCCTGCCAGATAGGAGGCCAGCACAAAGGAGGTGTGGGCGCCGTTTAAAATGCGCACCTTTCTCTGCTTATAAGGCTTTTGATTGTCCGTAAAGATTACAGGCAGTCCCGCATCGGGAAGGGGAAGCTCCTTACTGATGTCCTTCTCGCTCTCAATGACCCAGAGGGCAAAGGGCTCTCCCGTCACCAGAAGATGATCCTCATAGCCCAGCTTTTCCCATTCTTCTTTCTCGTTGTCACGAGGATAGCCGGTGATAATGCGGTCTACCAGGGTAGAGGTGAAAATGCAGGCCTCGTCCACCCAGGTCTTAAAGTCGTCGCCCAGCTTCCAGAGATCGATCAGCTGCATCACGCACTTTTTCAGCATGATGCCGTTGTCATCAATCAGCTCTACGGGAAGCATTACAAGACCCTTTTCCTTATCTCCCTTAAAGGTTTCAAACCGGCGGTACAAAAACTTCGTCAGCTTGCCGGGGAAGCTCTTGGGAGGCTTTGCATCAAACTGATCCGTCTCATCGTATACGATTCCCGCCTCAGTGGTATTGGACACTACAAATCTCAGGGTATCCAGCTCTGCCAGGCTCATGTATTTTTCGTATTCCGTGCTGGTGTCCACCGCGTCTGCAACACTGGTGATCTTTCTATTCAAAACCTTCGCCTCGCCGTCAACGATTCCTCTCAAGGAAACCGTGTACTGGCAGTCCTGTCTGTGGAACATTTCCAGATTGCCAAACTCAATGGGCTTGATCAGCACAATATCCCCGTCGAACATGCCCTTCTCATTTGCAATGTCAATCATGTAATCCACAAATCCGCGGAGGAAATTCCCCTCTCCAAACTGTACTACTTTGACAGGCCTTTCCTTTTTGCCGGTCATTGCCTTGTTTAAGATTTCCATTTCTGTTTTGTCCTCCATTCCGCGCTCTCCCGCAGTTTAAATCCGCGCCCTGAGAGGGCGCGCTTTTCTTTTCCGATCACCTGCATAAGCTCTTAGAAATTACAACTCCTTTTGTAAGAGATTATGTAAGTACTTACATAATTAATTTTACTTCCAAAAAATATTTTCGTCAATAACTAAATGGAAAAAGCATCTTGAAAAAAAACACAGCTTTCGCTATAATCAAAATTGGCTTTATGAAACTGCTTACATTTTTCTTTCATGAAAAATATCACCATTACATCAAGGGGTTTTTCACATGACTATTTATGATATTTCTGAAAAAGCGGGGGTTTCCATTGCCACTGTTTCAAGGGTTTTGAACGGAAGCAGCAATGTCAGCGAAAAGACGAAAAAAAAGGTGCTGGACGTCATTAACAAGTATGAGTACACGCCCAATGCCTTTGCCAGGGGCCTTGGTTTAAACACCATGAAAACCATAGGCATCATGTGCGCCGACAGCTCTGACCTATACCTGGCAAAAGCCATTTATTACATTGAGCAGAAGCTGCGGGCCAACGGCTATGACAGTATTCTTTGCTGCACCGGCTATCAGCTGGAGAATAAAATCAGCTCCTTAAACCTTTTGATCACCAAAAAGGTGGACGGCATTATATTGGTGGGCTCCAATTTCATTTATGAAAACGACGCAGACAACAAATATATCGCAGACGCCGCCGCACAGGTTCCGGTAATGCTTTTAAACGCGGCTCTGGATGCGCCCAATGTGTACAGTGTGGTGTCGGACGATTACACCTCCATGTACGAGGCCGCTGCCCAGATGATCCGCTCCGGCGTAAGGGACATGATCTATTTTTATAACTCCAACTCCTACAGCGGCAAAAAAAAGCGGGCAGGCTTCCAGGCCGCCATGGAGGAAAACAAGCTCTTTGTGCCGGGCAGATCTTTGCAGTATTATCAAGGATCCCACGAGGATATTCCAGCCATGGCAGAGCATTTAAAGGAGCTTTCCGACAAGGGAATTTCCTTCCACGGCATTATTGCCGCCGACGATACGCTGGCGCTGGCCGCCGTGAAATACGCAAAGGCAAAGCACCTGAAAATCCCTGAGGAGATTTCCATCATCGGCTACAATAATTCCATGCTGACAGAGTGCTGCGACCCGCCGCTTACCTCTATCGACAATAAGCTGGAAACTCTCTGCCAGCATTTGATTTCCACGCTTTTAGGAGTGCTTTCCGGAAATGAGATGCCCAAAAAAACCATTTTTTCCGGGGAACTGGTAAAACGGGGCACCACCCGCTGAGGCGTAATGCACAATACAGGTTATTTATAAATTATTTTTCAATAAAACTTTTTTAACAAAAATGGAGGAACAGAAATGAAAGCATTTATGGACAAGGATTTCCTGTTGGAAACAGAAACCGCAAAAAAGCTGTTTCATGACTATGCGGAGAAAACTCCCATACTGGATTATCACTGCCACATCAATCCCAGGGAAATCGCAGAGGACCGTCAGTTTGAAAACATTACCCAGGTATGGCTGGGCGGAGACCACTACAAGTGGCGTTTCATGCGCTCCTGTGGTGTGGATGAAAAATACATCACCGGCGACGCCTCCGACTACGAAAAATTCTGCAAGTGGGCGGAATGCCTGGGAAAGGCCATCGGCAACCCTCTCTTCCACTGGAGCCATCTGGAGCTGCAGAGATATTTCGGCTACAACGGCGTGTTGAACAAAAATACTGCGGACGAGGTCTGGAATCTGTGCAATGAAAAGCTGGCCCAGCCCTCCATGAGCGTGCGCAGCATCATCAAGCAAAGCAATGTGACCCTCATCTGTACTACGGACGACCCCATTGATTCTCTGGAATGGCACAAGAAGCTGGCTGAGGATGACAGCTTTGACGTAAAGGTGCTGCCCGCCTGGAGACCGGATAAGGCCATGAATATTGAAAAGCCCGATTATCTGGATTATCTGGATAAGCTCACCGTCTCTGCCGGCATGACCGAGATCAACACCTTTGCCGCCTTGAAGGAGGCCCTGAAAAACCGCATGGATTTCTTTGCTTCCATGGGCTGCAACGTATCCGACCACGCGCTGGAATATGTGATGTACTATCCTGCTTCCGACGACGAGATCGAAACCATCTTTTTAAAGAGACAAAACAAGATGGTGCTCACCAAGGAGGAGGAGCTGAAATTCAAGACGGCCTTCATGCTCTTTGTGGGAAGAGAATATCACAAGCGCGACTGGGCAATGCAGCTTCACTACGGCTGCAAGCGCGACAACAATACATTAATGTATGAAAAGCTGGGCCCTGATACAGGATATGACTGCATCAACAACTATGCTCCCTCTGCGCAGATGGCTGACTTTTTGAACGCTCTGATCGTAACCGATGAGCTTCCCAGAACCATCCTTTACAGCTTAAATCCCAACGATAACCAGGCCATTGGAACTATTTTGGGATGCTTCCAGGATTCCACTGCCGTTGCCAAGATTCAGCAGGGCAGCGCATGGTGGTTCAACGATCACAAGACCGGCATGCAGGATCAGATGATCTCCTTAGCCAACCTTGGCAATCTGTCCGGCTTTGTGGGAATGCTCACCGACTCCAGAAGCTTCCTGTCTTACACAAGGCATGAATATTTCCGGCGCATTCTGTGCAATCTGATCGGCAACTGGGTGGAAAACGGCGAATTCCCGGCTGACATGGATACCTTGTCCCAGATTGTCACCGATATCTCCTACAATAACGCCAAAAGATATTTTAAATTCCCGCTGTAAAATTTTTCAGGTAATGCTGCCTGAAAACACGCGCCCGCCGGGCGCACATAAAAAATCACCGTGCCATGCCGCACGGTGATTTTTTATATTGTTGAGAGAAAAGTATTGAAGAGAATGGATGATTTCTCTTTACGCCCTTATATTACCCTAAAATAATATGTGTTTCTAATGATTTTATGTGTTTATTTTGTCTGTTTTACTGTTTTTTTATGATAAGCTATGCTATACTGTCTGCAGAAACATTCGTTTACGGCAGTTTTGCAGCAGAAAGGATGGGACAAATGACAGCAGCAGGCCCGAGACCTGGGAAAAAAAGAGACATTGACCGAATCATCATAGAAAAGGTAAAGAGGGGAGATTACTCCCCTCTGCAGCCGGATCACTATCACAATTTTTATGAGGTGTTCTACCTGCTCTCCGGGGAATGCCGCTTCCTGTTAAAGGACAGCGTCTATCAGCTGAAAAAAGGAGATCTGGTATTTATCGCCCCCCAGGAGCTGCACCATTCCCTTTACTATCCCAACAGCTCCTGTGATATTATTATGCTTTATTTTAAAAAGGAATTTGTACATCTGGAAATGTTTAACGATTGTCTCCCCAAAGCCCCCGCAGATCAGCTGCATTCCTTTATGGGCAGCATTCCCGCACTGTACATGGAAGAATTTCATATTCTTTTAGGAAAAATGCTGTCAGAGAGCTCCGGCATCGACGAATATTCCAATGCCTTTCTTCGCTGCCATCTCCAGGAAGCGCTGCTTTTGCTGATGCGTCACTCTGTGTTAAGCGAAAAGGAACCGGACCTGCTCAATTCCCGGGATGCGGACATCCTTCAGGCCACAAAATACATTTATAAAAATTTCCAAAAATCCCTGACCCTTGAGGAGGTATCCGCAGTGGCCTCCCTAAGCCCTACCTATTTCAGCAGAAAATTCAAGCAGACCACAGGCATGGGCTTTAAGGAATACCTGAACTATGTAAGACTCAAGCATGCGCGCGCCGCGCTTCTTACCACAGACAATACCATCACCGACATAGCCCTGGAATATGGGTTCAACGACAGCAACTACTTCAAGGATATTTTTAAAAAGGTATACGGGAAATCCCCCAGGGAATTCCGCAAGCATCCCGACTGAATACAGGTGTTATTTTTAATAATCCTTTGCCTGCTCCTCGCCGTTTAACACACGCAAAGCCCCCTGTGCCAGCGCTAAAAGCTCATCCTCACCAGGGTACACGGTAAAGGGCGCGATCCATTCCGCTCTCTCCCGCAGAGCGTCCACAACGTCCTGGCCGTAGGCAATGCCTCCCGTCACAATAATCTGATCCACCTTTCCGTTCAGCACGCAGGCCATGGAACCGATATCCTTTGCCACCTGCAGCAGGAATGCCTGTTTTGCCTCCGCCGCCTTTTCGTTTCCTTCATTGGCCATCTTTGTGACTTCCCGCATATCGTTGGTTCCAAGGTAAGCATTGAAGCCGCCCTTACCCACGATTTTCTGATACACCTCTTTTTCCGTATATTTGCCGGAAAAGCACATTTTCACCAGAGCGCCGCTGGGAACCGCCCCCGCTCTCTCGGGAGAAAAGGCCCCGTCTCCATCCAGAGCATTGAACACATCCACCACTTTGCCGTACTCATGAGCGCCCACAGAGACACCGCCCCCCATATGCACCACGATCAGGCGCAGGGATTCATAAGGTCTGCCCGTCTCCTTGGCATATCTTTTTGCCACTGCCTTCTGGTTCAGTGCATGAAACACGCTGATGCGGGGAAGCTCCGGCACACCGGAATATCTGGCGATGGGCATCAGCTCATCCACCACAACCGGGTCCACAATATAAGAAGGAATTCCCAGGGAATCACCGATCTCTCTGGCAAGGATTCCCCCCAGGTTGGAGGCATGCTGCCCCTGTACTCCTACCTTCAAGTCCTCCAAAAGGGCGTCCGTAACCAGATAGGTTCCCCCGGGTATGGGCTTCAGCATTCCGCCCCGTCCTACCACCACATTCAGGGATTTCAAATCAAAATTCTTTTCCTCCAGCAGGTCAGTGATGATTTTCTTGCGGAAATCCTTCTGGTCTACAATCGTTGCATAACGGCCGATTTCCTCGGTGCTGTGTCTTAAGGTCTCTTCAAACAACAGGGTCTCATCCTCAAACACACCTATTTTGGTGGAGGTGGAGCCCGGATTGATAATTAAGCTTTTAATGGACATCTTATCTTTTCTCCTATCAAGTTTGTTCGTGATGACTGCTTCCGCAATATCTATTGCAACTTCCGCTGCACATGTTATGAATTCATCCAGCATATTACTATCCTCTTTTCATTTCCTCAGCCACAACTGCTGCCAAAGCCAGGGAATAGACCTTGGTTTCAAAGGTATCGGAACGGCTGGTGAGAATCACCGGCACTTTCGTGCCTGTGAGAATACAGCCATTTTTTACTTTTACCATATGTACGATCGCCTTGTACACCAGATTGCCTGCATGAATATCCGGGAAAAGCAAAACATCTGCGTCTCCCTGAATACGGCGGTCTGTAGCTCCCTTATGCTTCGCCGCCTCCGGGTCAATGGCAAGGTCTAAGGAAAGGGGACCGTCCACGATACAGCCGGTCAGCTCGCCCTCCTGATTCATGCGCGTAAGCTCCGCCGCCTCCACTGTGACAGGCATTTTGGGATTCACCACCTCTACTGCAGCCAGAGGCGCTACTTTGGGCATATCCACACCGCACGCCCTGCACACAGGAATGGTGTTTTTGATAATATTCACCTTGTCCTCCAGGGTTGGGTAAGTCATGAAAGCCACATCTGTCAAAAACAGCAGTCTGTCAATGCCCGGAATCTCAAACACACATACATGGGAGAGCACCCCTCCGGTGCGCAGTCCCACCTCTTTGTCCAGAACGCTTCTCAAGAAGTTTTTGGAGTCGATGAGCCCCTTCATATACATATCGGCAATCCCGTCATGGGCCAGCTTTACCGCCTTTAAGGAAGCCTGCACCATATCCGGCTCATGGATGATCTGATATCCTTCCAAATCCATTTCAATGCCCGCTGCAATCTCTCTGATCTTTTCCTCGTCGCCCACTAAAATGGCATCTGCGATTCCAAGCCTTTTCGCCTCCTTTACAGCCTCCAGCACAGCCTCGTCCTGAGCTACGGACACGGCAACTGTTTTTCTGCCGCACTCCTTGACCTTTGCCACAATGTCGTCAAAACCCTGTTTCATTTTTATCCTTCTATCCTTTCCGCCCGCAGATTATAGCTGTGTGAAAGCGGGCTGTTATTCCTATGCGCCGTATTGTTAAAATAATAACACAGTGCAGTTCAAAAATCAACTGCCAGCGGACAAATTTCCATCAGGTTATCCACCCTGGCATACAGGCACTTCTTCAGACTCTCATCCGGCTGGGTCTGGTCAGGCACCATAATCACCCTGCAGCCCGCCTGCCAGGCCGAAAGCACTCCGTTTGGGGAGTCCTCCACCGCAATACAGTCCCCGGGCGCCAGTCCCAGACTTTCGCAGGCATACAAATAAATATCCGGAGCCGGCTTTCCCCGCTCCACCATGGACGCGCTGATGATTCTATCAAAATAGGGAAGAAGCTTTGTCTGCCTCAAATACCTTTCTGTGGTCTCTAAATCTGTGGCGGTGGCAACGGCAGTGGTGATGCCTCTTTCCTTCAAATATGAAAGCAGTGCTTCAGCGCCAGGCTTGCAGCAAAGTCCCTCCCTCTCCAGGCATTCCCTCATCATAGCCCTTCTTTTTTCTCTCACCGCCCAATAGTCCACATCCTCTCCAAACCATTCCTTCAGCTTCTGGGGCGCAAAGGGCCGCCCCAGGCTTCTCATGGCAAGGGCCTGCTCGTCTGTCATGGCATAGCCAAACTCCGCCATTGCCTTTGGCCAAAATATCCTGTAATACTTTTCCGTGTCAATGAGAGTTCCGTCCATATCAAAAATTACTGCCCTGGTCATTTTGATTCCTTCCTTCTTCCGCCCTTTGTTTCCAGCATACTATATTTTCCCTCCGCTGTCATCCGAAGATTACAGCAAAAGGGACGTCCTTTCCAAAGAACGTCCCCGTTTGTTTTTGCGCCTTTACAATGCTTTATTATTCTGCTGTACTCTCCTCAGAAGCGCTTTCTGTGGCAGAATCTGCCGCTCCATCCTCTGTGGAAATGTCTTCTGTGGAAGTTTCTGCTGTGGAAGCAGCCTCAGAGCTGCCGTCCACCTGTGCCGGGGCTTCCCCACCCTCCGGCGCCGGTGCCTCAGGGTCCATGCCCGCTGTCACGGAATTTACCTTTTCACCCTGCATGATAAAGGTTATAATATCGCCTGTCTGCAAATCCTCCACTGCAGCAGTTTCTCCATTTACTGTGATAATGGTTTCTTCATCCACCTCTATGGTCATGGTCTCGCCCGTAAGCTGCAGCTCCAGCTCCTCTCTGGCTGTCATTTCTTCCTCCGTCTCTAACACCGCTTCGCCTTCAAGGGTTTCCTCTTCTGCCGCAGTTTCCTGTTGCGCAGCCGTCTCCTCTCCTGCGGTCTCACTTTCCGCCGTTTCCTCAGAGGCTTCTGAAGTCTGCTCCGGCGCTTGGCCGTCCGGCTCCTGCGGCGGTACCTGCGGCATCTCGGCAAGCTCTACCGTAATACTATTCCCCTCTATGGCTGAAATCTGTCCATAATACGTGACAGCCTCCTCTACACTATCTGTAGCCTCCACTGTACTGCTCTCAGTCGCTTCCTCAGCTGTACTGCTCTCCGCCTGGCTGCTCTCCTGTACCGTGTCTGACCCGGAGGTACTGCTGCACGCAGTCATTCCCGCCATAACCATTGCTGCCGCCAAAATTCCGCAAAGGACTTTTGATTTCGTTCTCATCAGATTTTGTTTTTTCCTAATGTTTACCTCCATTTCCTGTTTTATGTAAGAAGAATACTATCCTTCTGCGTACAAAGTGTGTACAAAAAATGGAGTTTCTGTGAAAAAGATTATTTCATTGTCAAACTGTCAAGCAATCCCTTACAGCCTGCCTCCACATCTGCGTAGGTGTCTGAAAAATTTCCGGTGTACCAGGGATCTGCAATATCCCGGTCCGAGCCTGCAAATGTAAGCAGCTTATGGACCTTCTTTTCCGGGTCTCCTCCCAGTATGCGCAGCATATTCCGGATATTTGCACTGTCCATGCCGATCAGGTAGTCATATTTTTCATAGTCTGCCCGGGTCAGCTGCACCGCCCGCTTTCCTTCACAGGAAATGCCATGACGGGCCAGCTCCTTTCTGGCAGGAGGATAGACGGGATTGCCCACGCCATTCCAGATTTCTTCTGTGCTGGTGGCTGCAGAGGCGATGTGAAATTCATGGGAAAGACCCGCCTTGGATACCAGGTCTTTCATGACGAATTCCGCCATGGGGGAGCGGCAGATGTTGCCGTGGCAAATGAAAAGTATTCTAATCATCTATCTAAAACTCCTTGAAAATGCTGATTTTCCTTGATTTTACGCCACTTTTCGGCATTTCTACGACAGAGGCTCCATAACCATAATTTGGTATAACTACGCTTATTTTGGCTTGTTTTTGCCATCATTTGTCGTAAATTCTGTCGTAAATTCAAAAGTTTTACGACACGCACCTTTTACGGTGCGTTGTCGATTTCTTAGAAGCTGTGCCCACTACTTTCTGCATTTCTTCCTCTGCATCATCATAATTCAAATGCGTGTAAACATTCAATGTTACGCTGATGTCACTATGACCCATGATATATTGAAGCGTCTTCGGATTCATTCCGGACTTCGCCATATTGGAACAGAAAGTGTGTCTGCAAACATGAGGAGTAACTTTCGGCATCTGTACTCTGTAAATCTTGTTGTACTTCTCACGGATATGCTGAAAATATTTCTCCCAGTGAAGTGCCACCATCGGTCTGCCGTTCTTGTCCAGATACAAAAATCCACTGTACCCATCTACCATAGGCTCAACCTTTGGATTCTTTCTGTTGGCAAGAATACGCTGAAAAGCTTCCTTCACTTCCGGTGTCATCGGAACCATACGTTCGCCGCTTTCTGTCTTGGTATCTTCAATGATATATTTCATATCTCTGGTTCTCTGAAGCTGATGATCCACGATGATTCTGTTGTTCTCAAAATCAAGGTTCTTCTTCGTCAATCCAACAAATTCAGAGATACGAAGTCCTGTCTTGAACAGGATATAGATACCGTCATAGTACTTGCAGAAATGCTTGTCGTTCTTTACAAATTCCAAGAAATCTCTTTCCTGCTGTCGTGTGATAGCTTCTCTTGTGACACTATCGTTCACAACAACGGTGTTCAGCTGAAATTCAAACGGATTCTTTACCAGCAAATCATCATCCACCGCCATCTGAAAGGCAGGTCTTACCACACCACGGATCGTGTGAATGGAACTGTAACCTCGCCCATCAATCTGCTGCATCTTAATCAGCCATTCTTTGGCATCAGACACCTTGATCTTGTCAATGCGCTTCTGCCCAAAGGCTTCTTTCTTAATCACATTGACCACAAAGTTATAATTTGACCTTGTGTTATGACGGACACCTGTTTTCTGTGAAATATACTTTTCTACCAGTTCCAGAACTGTGAAATTACCGCCATCCGGTGTGATATTGCTGTTCAAGTCCTTTTGAATCTGCTTAATCTTTTCTCGCAGGGAAATATCATCACGTTTTCCTGCCGGAACTCGATCAGTCGGTGTAAGCTTCCAACTGTACACCGTCTTTCTCTTGCCCCATGCATCCTGATACTTGTATTCATATTTCCCGTCTTTGCGCTGGCTCTCTCCATTAAATAACTTGCGACCTTTATTGTCTCGTCTTACTTCTGACATTCAGTTTCTCCTTTCTATCAACCTAACTGCCATAGAAAAGAGCCAAGCTATGATATACCTATAATATCATAAACTTGGCTCCGAATCTATCGTGTATTTGCCGTTTTTATATGGCAGATAATTTTTCATCTACATATTGTTCAAACACTCTGCGCTTAATCTGAGGTCTTGACCCATTCCACAGAATGAACTTCGCATCCGGATTCTCGTCGATCAGCTTTCGCAGCTTTTTATCTCCGATATGAAAATACTTTGCCGCTTCCTGCACACTCAGAGTATATTTTCTCCAGACAGGAATCTCATACTTATCTACGTTCTGATTCTGTTCTTTCACCATAGGCACTTACCCCCCCCTCTTTTTCCATACAATCTCGTAGCCCAGCACATCTGCCAGTTCCACGGCTTCCTTATATCGCAGCGTTTCTCGATGAAGCTTCCCCGACAGATTGGATATACTCCTGCTCCATCCATACTGCTGTTCCAATTTTTCCAACACATCCTGCATGGTCACTCCCTCGCACACAAGATGTGATCTCACTTCATTCCGCACGTTCATTTTTGCTTACCTCCATAAAAAGAGCCTTGCAAGGGGAAATGGCAACGAAGTTCGACAACCAACCTTAACAAACTGTCAAATTCCAATACAAAGCTCCACTACTATAATTCTATTCTTTTTACAATTATAAGTTGTTTTGGTTGTCAAAGTAGAAAATTCCTTGAAAAATAAGGATTTTCCAGACAACCCAATCGACAACTCGATGGCATTTTAGCTGGCAATTTACCCCTGATTTTCAAAGGGCAGCTCCATCTGTTTTGCTTCTTCCTCCGTCAACTCCACAAATCCATCCAAAGAATTTGTTCCGGTTGCCACAGACTGCTTGTCACGCTCCCAGCCTTTCTGTCTGCCATATCCGGTAAAATGCCTCGGGTTCGTGAACTGCGTCCATCCCACAATGGAGTTGTTCATAATATCGTTGATTTCACGGATTTCCCATTGTTTTGGCTCATCAAATGGATGATTCAAAGCTTCCTTATACAGCATCTTGGAGCAAACCATATTTCCTCTGTATACATCCAAAAATCCTTGAATCATTCCTGCTTTGGTATCTTCCGGCATGAACTGCTTCTGAAATTCTTTCAGATACTGTTCCATTTCCTTTGAAAGGGAAAGTTGATACTTTTTGCTTCGATAAATCACCATAGCTTCTGCCCACATCTGTTCAATATAGGCTTTGGAAGCTTTTTCATCTGCCATAATGTGTACCTCAGCTTGTTCTGGATAAACCATAATCGGAAGAAATCTTCGGTTTCCGGTACGGTCAAGTGGCAGAAAATCCAATGTATTAGAAGTGCCACCGAACACGCACTGACGGAGCCTGTCATCCGGTTGCTTATCATAGGGAACTTTATAGGTTTCCTTCTGACGGCTGAGGAACGATTTAATATCTTCAATGCTTTTTGCGTTGGCTGTAGCAATCATTTCCGACATCTCCACGATCCAATGCCCCTGCATTTTACGAAATACATTATCATCATCCAATTTTTTCAGATCATCCGTGAACCATTCGTCTTTTATTGCAAGAAAACGAAAGAATGTAGACTTACCGGCACCTTGTCCTCCCACAAGACAGAGCATCATTTCAAATTTGCATCCAGGCTGAAATGCTCGGTGAATGGCTCCCAACATAAACAACTGCATGGCTGCACAGGTATATTCGTTCTTCTCCACTCCAAGAAAGTGGGGAAGAGCATTTTCAATGCGCTTCTCGCCATCCCACATCAGACTTTTCAGTTTTTCCTGAATTGGATGATACTTGTTTTTATCGGCAATGATTGATATTGCCCTTGCTATTTTCGATTCTACACTTAAACCATAGGTTTCTTCCAGATAAAGCATCAAATAACTCACATCCGTTTCATTCAGTATGGGACTTCTTTTATGCCACCATAACTGCATCACAATCTCTATTTTTTCCGTAAACAGATTGTAGCAAATGCTTTTGTGAAGCACCTCATCCAAACGGAATACTGTAAGGCAGTTTTTGATACTGTTCTTTACGCCGCCGTTTTCCGTTCTGTCTAAACGTTCCCTAACCTTGTCAGGCGAACACGGCCTTTCCATATCACTGGCCGCCTCCAATACTTGTTTCTGCTTCTCGGCAGATAAATTCTGAAATTCGTTGCTCAAGCGATGCCACCTCCTTCCCGTATTCCATCACGAGCAATGCTTTTTCCTCTATTCCTCCAAATACAAGAATATCCAAGAGATATTGTTATCCCGCATTTTATCTACATTCAGATCATGTTATATTCAGTGGAATTAAAAGCGGCATGACATAAATTATTCT
>NZ_CALWMU010000015.1:0-63350 GCF_944382095.1 Candidatus Acetatifactor stercoripullorum | reverse complement strand
CAGAAACGATATGGGGATGTAATAATAAGATTATAAAAGGTAGTGCTGCTCATGAATAGTTCATGAAACAACCCTGGATAGCGAATATAAGCTCTTCCCATAATTGCCGCCTTGTGTTACAATCAAACTAATGTGAAAAGAAAAAGGAGATCGATCCTATGGCAAGTGTCAGCTTAACCCGAATTATTGAAAAGATGAAGCTGGAAAATCTCACACCGGAGATTGACGTAACCAGCATCCGTATCACGCAGCCTGATATCAACCGCCCGGCGCTGCAGATGGCAGGCTATTTTGAGCATTTTGACGCCGCAAGACTGCAAATTATCGGTTTTGTGGAATATACTTACATGGAGAGCCTCAGTGAGGAACGCAAGCGGGAGATTTACGGGGAACTTATGACCTATGATATTCCCTGTATTGTGTTCTGCCGGGAAATGAAGCCAGACCCTATTTTTCTGGAGACGGCCCTGGAGCATCATGTACCCCTTCTGTCCACCAAAAAGACTACATCGTCCTTTATGGCGGAGATCATAAGGTGGCTGAATGTAAAGCTGGCTCCCTGCATTTCCGTCCACGGCGTACTGGTGGACGTATATGGCGAGGGCGTGCTGATCACAGGGGAAAGCGGCATCGGGAAATCTGAAGCAGCCTTGGAGCTGGTAAAAAGAGGGCACCGGCTTGTGACGGACGATGTGGTGGAGCTGCGCAAGGTAAGCGACGACACGCTGATCGGTTCTGCCCCCGATATCACGAAGCATTTCATTGAGTTAAGAGGCATAGGCATTGTGGACGTGAAGGCGCTTTTCGGCGCATCCTCCGTGAAGGATACACAGCAGGTGGATATGGTGATCCGCCTGGAGGACTGGGATAAGGATAAGGAATACGATAGACTGGGTCTGGAGGAAAATTACACGGAATATCTGGGCAATAAAATTGTCTGTCATAATATTCCCATACGTCCCGGGAGAAATCTCGCCATCATCTGCGAGTCTGCGGCTGCGAATCATCGCCAGAAAAAGATGGGGTATAATGCGGCGCAGGAGCTGTACACCAGAGTACAGAATTCTCTGGCCAGAAAAAGAGAAGAGGATGGGGAGGATTGACAGATGGGAAAATACGCTTTTGGAGTGGATGTTGGCGGCACAACGGTAAAGCTGGGGCTGTTTGACGCAGAGGGACAGCTTTTGGAAAAGTGGGAGATTCCCACCAATAAAGAGAACGCAGGAGCCGGGATTCTGCCGGATACGGCAAGGAGCATTCTGGCAAAAATGCAGGAGAGACAAATCTCGGAAGCTGATCTGGCGGGCATCGGCATTGGCGCGCCGGGGGCATATGACAGTGAGGGAAATCTGGTGGGCAGCTCGGTGAACCTGGGCTGGAGCGACTTTTCTATTCCTGAGAAGATGAGAGCATACTTTAATGTACCCATAAAGGCGGTGAACGATGCCAATGCTGCGGCTTTTGGAGAAATGTGGATGGGCGCAGGCAAGGGCTACAAAAATATGGTGTTAGTGACGCTGGGAACCGGAGTGGGCGGCGGCATTATTGTAAACGAGCAGATTGTGACAGGAGCAAACGGCGCAGGCGGCGAAATCGGGCATATCCATATCGAGGACAATGAAACCGAATGCTGTAACTGCAAAAACAAGGGCTGCCTGGAGCAGTATGCTTCCGCAACGGGGCTGGTGCGTCTGGCAAAGAGACGTCTTGCCAAGGACGATACGCCCAGTATTCTCCGCAACGACAAGGTGAGCGCAAAGTCTGTTTTTGACGCTGTCAAGGAAAAGGATGCGGTTGCAGTGGAAATTGCGGAGGAATTCGGTGATTATCTGGGAAAGGGCCTGGCGGCGGTGGCAGGTGTGGTCAACCCCGAGGCTTTTGTAATCGGGGGAGGCGTTTCCAAGGCTGGGGAAATTCTTTTTACTTATATCCGTCCCTGCTTTGAGAAGTATGCCTATGCGCCTTGCAGGAATGCAAAATTTGTTCTGGCCACCCTGGGAAATGACGCCGGAATTTACGGCGCGGCCGGTCTGATTCTGCATTGATGGTTCAAATTGATGTTTCAATAAGAAAACAAGCATAGAAAGAAGATAGATTTATGATCAGTGAAGCAGCACTTGAGGCGTTAAAAGGCTTTGTACCGTCAGAGAACATCCGGCTGAGGGAACGGATGTCGGAGCACACGACCTTTCGCATCGGAGGGGAAGCTGATTGCTTCATCGAGCTGGAAAATAAGGAGCAGCTTTTAAAGGTGCAGAAATATCTGACTGCCATAGAGGAACCCTTTTTTATTCTGGGTAACGGCAGCAATATATTGGTAAGCGATGAGGGCTACAGGGGTGTGATTCTGCAGATCGGCAGAAAAATGAGCCAGATCAGGGTGGAAGGAAGCCGTATGATTGCAGGGGCGGGAGCGCTGCTCTCCCAGGTGGCAAAGGCGGCTCTTGCGCATGGGCTTACGGGATTGGAGTTTGCCTGCGGCATACCGGGCACTGTGGGAGGCGGCGTTGTGATGAACGCGGGCGCCTACGGGGGAGAAATGAGCCAGGTGGTTGCAGAGGTCACTGTGACAAGCCGCGACGGGGAAGTGCTGATCCTGGATAACGAATCCATGGAATTTGGCTACCGGATCAGCACCATAAAAAACCATCCCTTTGTGGTAACAGAGGTGGCCTTTGAGCTGGAGGGCGGAGACAGGCAGCTTATTCAGGAGAAAATGGAGGATCTTGCAGCCAGAAGAAGGGAAAAGCAGCCTTTGGAATATCCCAGTGCGGGAAGCACCTTTAAGCGTCCGGAGGGGTATTTTGCAGGTGAGCTGATTATGAAGGCGGGTCTGAGGGGCTTTCAGATCGGAGGGGCCAGAGTGTCAGACAAACACTGTGGCTTTGTAGTGAACACAGGAAGGGCAACGGCAGCAGACGTAAAGGATGTAGTGGATGAGATAAGAGAGCGCGTGAAGGATATATTTCATGTGGAGCTGCAGCCTGAGATCGTATTTTTGGGGAGATTTTAAGGACTATGAGATTTGTTGTAGTGACAGGCATGAGCGGCGGAGGAAAGAGTACGGCGCTGAAAATGTTGGAGGACGCAGGGTATTACTGCGTGGACAATCTCCCGGTTTCTCTGATTGAGAAATTTGTGGAGCTGATTGCCATGCCAAACAGTGAGAGCAGCAAGGTGGCGCTGGGGCTGGATGTGCGTGCGGATCAGTCCTTTGAGGATGTCACCAGGATTTTGGAAGGCCTGAAAGAAAAGGGCTACAAATTTGAAATATTGTTCATGGATGCGGATGAAAATGCGTTGATCAAAAGATATAAGGAAACCAGGCGTGTGCATCCCCTGTCCCAGGACGGCAGAGTGGAGGATGGTGTGCGCCGGGAGAGAAAGGTGCTGGAGACCATCCGCAGAAATGCGGATTATGTGATCGACACCTCCAATCTGCTCACAAGAGAACTAAAGGAAGAATTAGATCGTATTTTTATCAGGAACAAGGAATATAATAGTCTCATGATAACGGTCATGTCCTTTGGCTTTAAGCATGGGATTCCGGCGGATGCAGATTTGGTGTTTGACGTGCGGTTCCTGCCCAATCCCTTTTATGTGGATGGATTAAAGAGCAAAACGGGAAATGACAGGGAAGTGCAGGAATATGTCATGGGGTTTCCGGAATCGGAAGAGTTTATGAAAAAACTTATTGATATGATAGCCTTTCTCATCCCTAATTATGTGAAGGAGGGAAAATATCGTCTGGTGATTGCTATCGGCTGCACCGGAGGAAAGCATAGAAGCGTTACCCTTGCCAATGAATTGTACAAGCGCATGAAGGACAAGGGAAGCTATGGAATGAAGCTGTATCACCGTGATGTTGTCTCTCAGGGAGTTTAAAATTCATGTCATTTTCAGGCGAGGTAAAAGAGGAGCTGGCAAGACACATCAGTCCGGCGAGGCACTGTCAGATTGCAGAGCTTGCGGCCATGATGAACTACTGCGGTCAATATGGGCGTGATAGTGAGGGCAATTATACCATCGGATTTCAGATGGAAAATGAAGCCGCCCGAAGAAAAGGCTTTACATTATTGAAAAAAACATATAATATAGATACTGGTGCTGGAATCAGTAAAGAGCAGATGCAGGAGCTTTTATCCAAGCTGGGAAACCTGGAGGAACCCGTAAGTCATCTGTTGATCAAGAATTCCTGCTGTCAGAGAGCATTTTTAAGAGGAGCCTTCCTAAGCATTGGTTCCATAAGCGATCCCAGAAAGGGATATCATATGGAATTTGTCTGCACAACCCAGGAGAAGGCAAAGAGACTGCAGAGTGTGATACAGGGATTTGATATAGATGCAAAAATTGTGCTTCGGAAGAAGTATTACGTCGTTTATTTGAAGGAGGGCTCAGGCATTGTGGATCTTTTAAATGTCTGTGAAGCCCATGTATCCCTGATGAAGCTGGAAAATCTGCGCATACTGAAAGAGATGCGCAATTCCATCAACAGAAGAGTAAATTGTGAGGCGGCCAATATTACCAAGACGGTGAACGCTGCCGCCAGACAGATTGAAGATATCGAATATATCAGGGATCATTATGGTTTTCAAAATCTGCCGGATAATTTGAGACAGATGGCAGAGGTCCGCCTGGAAAACCCGGATGCCCCCTTAAAGGAGCTGGGGGAATATCTGGAACCGCCGGTAGGAAAATCCGGCGTGAACCACAGACTGCGGAAACTCAGTGAGATTGCTGAAAGAATCAGGATAAAATAACCATCTGAATCAGGACGTAAAAAGAGGAGGAAAAATTATGACAAAAAAAAGCATCCAGATCAAATTGGAAAACGGGCTGGAGGCAAGGCCCGTGGCACTGCTGGTACAGGAGGCCAGCAAGTATGACAGCACCATTTACATTGAGTGCAACGAGAAGCGGATTAACGCCAAAAGCATTATGGGAATGATGGCTCTCGGGCTGCAAAACGGTGAAGAGCTGGTGGTAACTGCAGAAGGCGTGGACGAGAAAACTGCAGTGGACGGAATTGAGAAATTTTTAAGCGGCGTGGCTTGAAGATTCCTTTCAAAAGGGAAAGCTGTCTTTTAAACGGACAGCAAGTCATAGGCATATACAAAGAGGCGGGAACAATAGAGTCCATCTGTTGGTTCCGCCTTTTGAGCTAGCGAAAAAGAAACGTCCGTTTCGGCGGAAGGGAAGGTATTTATGGAAAAAATTCTCTTTGTATACAATCCAAAGGCTGGAAAGGCCCAGATTAGAAGCAAGCTTGCGGATATTCTGGATGTGTTTGAAAAGGCCGGCTATGAGATCACAATCTGCCCCACCCAGAAACGGGGAGACGCCGTAAAGCTGGTAGCGGGAAGAAAGGATCAATATGACCTGATTGTGTGCAGCGGAGGAGACGGCACTCTGGATGAGGTGGTGACCGGCATGATAAAAAGCGGCTTCCGCACTCCCATTGGTTATATTCCCGCAGGAAGCACCAATGATTTCGGAGGAAGTCTGGCCCTTCCCAAAAATATGGTGAAGGCTGCTCGGGTGATCGTGGAGGGGAGAAATTTCCCCTGTGATATCGGAGCCTTTAACCGGGATGTGTTCGTGTATATTGCTGCTTTTGGATTGTTTACGGATGTGTCCTATGAGACGGGGCAGGATATGAAAAATCTGCTGGGTCATATGGCTTATCTGCTGGAGGGAATGAAACGCCTGCCCGCAGTGCGCTCCTATTCCATGAAGGTGAGCTGGGAGGATCAGGTGATTGAGGATGAATTTATGTTCGGCATGGTGACGAATTCCGTTTCCGTGGGAGGCTTTAAACGGATTACGGGGAAAAATGTCAAGCTGGACGACGGGGTGTTTGAGGTGACCTTGATTAAAAAGCCTAAAAACCCCATTGAGCTGAATAATATTATGGTATCTCTTTTAAACCGGGATATTGATACGGATGCCATGTACTGCTTTCGCACAAGCAGGGTTACCTTTGAATCCCCGGAAAAGGTAGCCTGGACCAGGGATGGGGAGTACGGCGGCAGCCATACCCTGGTGGAGATTGAAAACAGACAAAAAGAAATTCTGATACGGACGGCCCTTCCCGAGGCGCGGGCTGGGAAATAAAGGTTGCCGGTTCCTCCTTTTCTATGCTATCCTGTTTATGTAATAAGAGGGATGTTTTTTGTGGGAAGGGAGGCGCTGCATGAACGTAAATGCAATGGAATTTAGTCTGGTGGAGAATGTGCTGGCAATATGCTTTGGATTGTGTATCGCTGCATATATGATCTGGCTCCTTGGGAGAGCATGGAAAAAGCGGGGAAGCAGGACGGTAAAGGTAGAAAAAGCCAGAATCTTGTCCAAACTTGAGACAGACTACTGCAGCCAGACGGTTTTTGCCCAGAGCGGGCAGGTGGAGTCCGGCCTTGCCGAAAAAGGGAAGCTGTACAAGCTGCTTTTGGAAAATGAAGAGAAAAAAGGGCAGAAATATGAGCTTGTGACCTCCCGGTCTGTGTATGACAGGGTGAAGGAAGGAGATATTGGGGAGCTGGTGTTTTGCGGGGAGGAGCTGGTGCAGTTTGGAGAGCTTTCCAGCGCAGCAGGGGAGGGAAATTCCTTTGTGGGAGCAAATCAAGACTTTGAAAGCTAGAATTTCTTTCCTTTTGCTTCGTTTTGTGTTATATTGAAAACGAAAGACAAGCTATTTTCACATTATGAATCAGTATGGAGGTATGAATATGTTAGTATCTGCAACAGAAATGCTGAAGAAGGCAAAGGCGGGACATTACGCCGTAGGCCAGTTCAACATCAACAACCTGGAGTGGACAAAGTCCATTCTGCTGACTGCAAAGGAATGCAGATCCCCTGTGATTCTCGGTGTGTCCGAGGGGGCGGGAAAGTACATGGGCGGCTATCATGTGGTAGTAGGCATGGTAAACGGTATGCTTAAGGACCTGGATATTGATGTGCCCGTGGCGCTTCATCTGGATCACGGCAGCTTTGAGGGCTGCTATAAATGTATTGAGGCCGGATTTTCATCCATTATGTTTGACGGCTCCCACTATCCCATTGAGGAGAATGTGGAGAAAACCAAGGAGCTTGTGGCGGCTGCCCACGGCAAAGGAGTTTCCATCGAGGCAGAGGTGGGCTCCATCGGCGGCGAAGAGGACGGCGTAGTAGGCATGGGCGAGTGCGCAGACCCCAATGAGTGCAAGGCCATTGCTGATCTGGGCGTAGATTTTCTGGCTGCAGGCATTGGAAACATTCATGGAAAATATCCGGAAAACTGGAAAGGCTTAAGCTTTGAGACGCTGGATGCAGTGCAGCAGCTTACGGGAGAGCTTCCCCTGGTGCTTCACGGCGGAACGGGAATTCCTGAGGATATGATTAAAAAGGCCATCAGCCTGGGTGTTGCAAAAATCAATGTAAACACTGAATGCCAGCTTTCCTTTGCGGAGGCTACCCGCAAGTATATTGAGGAGGGCAAGGACAAACAGGGTAAGGGATATGATCCCAGAAAGCTTCTTGCGCCGGGTGCAGAAGCCATCAAGGCTACTGTAAAGGAGAAAATGGAGCTGTTTGGTTCTGTTGGAAAAGCATAAATTTCCCCTGAAAAGGGAGGATGCCAGGGAACTGCTTTCCCTGGCATTTATTATGAAAAAGTTATTTTGATAAACAATTAACTGTGATAGGCGTTTGTGATATCTTTATCTTATGGTTATAGTATAGGAGATAGAAATGTCTAAAGCATGATGGGGAATTAAAAAAATCTTGAATGAATTGTAAACAAAATATGAACGCCTATCGGGGCAGCTTTTCCGGTTCGGGATAGGTCTCGCCGAAGGTTTCCGCCGTAACGGTCTCCATGACCTGTTCCTCTAAAGGTCTGTCGGAGTAATCCGTGCTTGTTTCCGCAATTTTGTTCACCACATCCATTCCCTGGATCACCTTGCCAAAGGCTGCATAGCTGCCGTCTAAGTAGGGAGCGTCCTGATGCATGATGAAAAACTGGGAGCCTGCGGAGTCGGGAGCCATGGCTCTTGCCATGGACAAAACGCCGGCAGTATGCTTTAAGGAGTTTTCCACGCCGTTTTGCGCAAATTCCCCCTTGATGCAGTAGCCGGGACCGCCCATTCCGGTGCCCTCAGGACAGCCACCCTGGATCATAAAGCCACGGATGACCCGGTGGAAAATAAGGCCGTCATAAAACTTTTTCTGAACCAGACTTAAAAAATTGTTTACGGAGATGGGAGCAATTTCCGGATAAAGCTCCAGCTTGATCACATCTCCGCCTCTCATTGTGATGGTGACAACAGGATTTTTTGCCATAATCGTTTCCTTTCTCATGTAATTAGATATAGGTAATTGCGAAACTCGCTGGCAAACTCACGAACCTGGTCATAATAACCAAAAACGGGTTCCGAAGCAGTGGCTAGTCACCCTTATTTTGGTTATTACGCCCAGTTTCTGATACCAAGAAGTAAGTTTCGCAATTACTTAGCAATTAGATAAAATGATACAATTCCACAGGGTATTGTAACCGAAACTGGCGGGAACGTAAAGAGGAGAAAGCCGTTCATATGAATTATTTACAGAAAATACGGGTCTTATTGCAGGAAAAGACCTGTGAAGACAAGCTTTTCACACTGAAAGGGAAGCTGCAGGAAGCGGGTATAGAGCTTACGGCAGAGTGTATTAGGCCCCAAAAGGAGGGACAGGCCGGTCAAAGGGCAGAAGTCTTTGAACCTAAGGATGTGTCAGGAATGCTGTGGATTACGGACAGCGGAGCTGCTGCAGGAAAGCTTTCCTCCCTGGGGCTTCCGGTTTTGGCCTATTTTCATGAAAAAAACGGCGGGGAGGATTTCTCCGGCCTTAAGTATGCCATGGAAGAGCCCCAGGAGATGGATGTACAGTATTTTGAGAGAGTCTATCGGAGGCTTGTGGGGCTTCCCTGGGAAATTCTGACCACGGAAAGATGCCTGATTCGAGAGACAACGCCGGAGGATGTGGATGCCTTCTATGAGATTTACAGCCATCCTTCCATTACAAAGTATACGGAGGGTCTGTATCCCCAGGTGGAGCAGGAAAAGCAGTATGTGAGAGAGTACGCCCAAAAGGTCTATGCCTTTTATGACTTTGGAGTGTGGACTGTGACAGAGCGGGAAACGGGGGATGTGATTGGCCGGGCAGGCTTTTCTTACCGGGCGGGCTTTGCACAACCGGAGCTTGGCTTTGTGATTGGCGTGCCCTGGCAGCGAAAGGGCATTGCCTTTGAGGTCTGTCAGGCTGTGTTGAGATATGGGAGGGAACGGCTGGGCTTTCAGAAGGTGAACGCCATGGTCTGTCCGGAAAACAACGCCTCCAGAAGGCTCTGCAGCCGTCTTGGCTTTCGGGAGATGGAGACTGTGGAGCTGGACGGGCAGCGCTATCTTCGGATGGAAAAAACATACTTATAAAAGCGTACTTGTAAAAGCAGACGGGAAATGCTACAATGCTGACAGAGATGAAAGTAAAGCATGGAAGGGTTTGTGTTTCATGAATACAGAAGAAAATAAATTTACCGGCAGAAGCGAAAACAAGATCACGGAAGGAGTTATCTGGAAACAGTTGCTCCTCTTCTTTTTCCCTATTTTATTCGGTACATTTTTTCAGCAGCTCTATAATGCGGCGGACGCCATGATTGTGGGCCGGTTTGTGGGAAAGGAGGCCCTTTCCGCAGTAGGCGGCGGCACCGGCACTATTATACAGGTGCTGGTGGGCTTTTTTGTGGGGCTTTCAAGCGGCGCTACGGTGGTGATTTCCCAGTATTACGGCGCAAAAAGAGAAGAGATGGTAAGCTATGCGGTGCACACCGCCATTGCCTTCAGCCTGGCGGCGGGAGTGGTGATGACGGTGGTGGGGATTGCGGCGGCGCCGTCGGTTCTTAGGGCCATGGACACGCCGGCGGATGTGATGGCTCCCTCCATAACCTATATCAGCATCTATTTTGCAGGGCTTACCGGCAATCTGATTTATAATATGGGAGCGGGGATTCTGCGCGCCGTGGGGGACTCCAAGCGGCCTTTGTACTTTCTCATTGCAAGCTGCATGACAAACATTGTGCTGGACCTTCTTTTTGTGGTGGGCTTTCACATGGGAGTGGCGGGAGCGGCTCTTGCCACCATTATCTCCCAGGCTTTGAGTGCGGTGCTTGTGATTGCGGTGCTCATGAGAACCCGGGACATGTACCGGCTGGAGCTGAAAAAAATCCGGTTTGACGGCAGAATGTTTGTGCGGATTATCCGTATTGGCTTTCCGGCAGGCCTGCAGTCCATTATGTATAGTGTGTCGAACCTGATCATTCAGGCCAGTGTAAACTCTCTGGGCACGGACACGGTGGCGGCATGGACTGCCTACAGCAAGATTGACAGCGTATACTGGATGATTATCAATGCCTTCGGCATAGCGGTCACCACCTTTGCGGGGCAGAATTACGGCGCAGGTAAAAATGACCGGGTGCGGAAGGGTGTCAGAGTGTGTCTGGGCATGAGCTTTGGCAGTACAGTGGTGCTCTCGGTCTTGCTGTATTATGTTGGCGTTTATTTTTACAGCCTTTTTACCACGGACCCGGAGGTGACCAGGATCGGTGTGGAAATGCTTCGGTATCTGGTGCCCTTTTATGTAACCTATGTGGCCATAGAAATATTGTCGGGAGCCTTGCGGGGAGTCAGCGACTGCTGGATTCCCATGCTGCTGTCCTGTCTGGGCGTATGTGTGCTGCGGATTTTGTGGATTGTGGCAGTGGTTCCTCTGCGCCGGGATATTTATAATATTATGTTCAGCTATCCCCTTACCTGGACAGTGACCAGCATTCTCTTTGCTGTGTATTATCTGCTGTTCAGCAAGCTGCGGGTGAGGGCTGGAAGGAAAAAAAGCGTGGCCTGAATGTAAAATGGCGGCGCTTCAGAAAGGAGTTCATATGTATATTGCGAAGGAACAACGTTATGATCAGATGAAGTATAACCGCTGCGGGGCAAGCGGACTTTTGCTGCCGGCGGTTTCTCTGGGGCTTTGGCATAATTTCGGCTCCAATGGCAATTTTGACACCATGGAGGAAATGTGCCGGGCGGCCTTTGACAACGGCATTACCCATTTTGATCTGGCCAATAACTACGGACCCCAGCCGGGAGCTGCAGAAGAAAATTTCGGACGTATTTTGAAAAGAGGGCTGGGAGCCTACAGAGACGAGCTTGTGATCGCCACAAAGGCGGGCTATGAGATGTGGCCGGGCCCTTATGGCAACTGGGGAAGCAAAAAATACCTGGTTGCCAGCCTGGATCAGAGTCTTAAGCGTATGGGACTGGAATATGTGGACATTTTCTATCACCACAGACCTGACCCGGACACGCCCCTGGAGGAGACCGCAAGAGCCTTGGACGGCATTGTGCGACAGGGAAAGGCCCTGTATATTGGAATCTCCAATTACAATAAGGAACAGACCATAGCGATCTTGGGCATTTTTAAGGAGCTGGGGACGCCCTTTATCATAAACCAGAGAAAATATTCCATGTTTGTAAGAGACATCGAAAAGGACGGACTGAAGGATTATGCGGCAAAGAACGGCATCGGCATCATTACCTTCAGCCCTCTGGCCCAGGGACTTTTGACGGACCGATATCTGCACGGCATACCACAGGACAGCCGCATTCGGAGGGATGGGCGCTTTTTAAAGGAAAGTGCAGTCAATCCGGAGACCTTAGAAAAGATACGGGCTTTGAATGAGATTGCTGGGCAGAGAGGCCAGACTCTGGCTCAGATGGCGCTGTCCTGGATATTGCGGGACGGGGACATTACCAGTGTGCTGATCGGCGCCTCCAAGGTATCGCAGATCATGGACAATATCGGGATTGTCCATGCTGCGAACTTCTCTGAGGAGGAGCGAAGAAGGATCGACGAAATCCTGAAATAAAGACTAAGGCGTTGCGCTTCCGTAAAAAATCTGGGCGATGGGCGAGTCGGGCGAGAGGATTACCGTCTTGTTTCCTCCCTCCATGGAAACCTTTAAGGCGTCCAGACTTCGCACAAAGGAGTAGAAATCCTGCTTGGAAACATCGGAATAGGCCTCGGACAGAATGCGCATGTATTCCGCCTCTCCCTCGGCAATCAGGATTTCTGCATTTTTTTCTGCCTCGGAAAGCATTACGGAAACCTCTCTGTCCGTGGTGTTGCGGATGATCTGCGCCTCGGAGCTTCCCTCCGCGGTATAGGTGGCGGCAATATTGTCCCGCTCGGATATCATACGTTCGTAGACTGCGGCCTTATTGTCGCTGGGCAGATCAAGCTGCTTGGTCTCGAAGGATAAAAGCTCTATGCCGTATTGATCCAAGGTGTCCCCGATATTTTCCACAATGGCGGCAGAGAGCTCTCCGTCACGTCCAGAGATCACGTCGTCCTGGGTGTTGCTGCTGATTACGTTTTTGGTGGAGTTGTATACAATGGTGTCCAGCCTGTTCTCCGCATTGGTGATGGAGGAATTTAAGGTCTGGGCAAACTTTAAAGGGTCTGTGATGTGCCATAGGATATAGCTGTCACAGATCATGGTCTTTTTATCGCTTGTGATCACGTCCGAGGAGGGCAGGTCATAAAGAAGCGTCTCCTTGGGCAGCTTATCCACACTCTGAACGAAAGGGATTTTGAAGCTTACCCCGGCTTGGTCCACCACATGATCTACCTTGCCGAATTGGCGCACTAGACTGTACTCATTTTCATTTGTGATTACAATGCTGGAAGCGCCGGCCGCAAGAGCGGCAAGCAGAATTACCGCCAGCAATATTTTTTTCATGGTTTTCATACGCTGTCAAAACCTCCTATTCATTTGTGCTGCCCGCTGACTGGGCTGCAGTCTGGGAAGAGCTCTGGGTCTGGTCTGTCTGGGTGTCCGCGCTAAAAGAGGCAAAGGACTCCAGCGGATAGATGGTCTGCAGATCGCCGTTTGGGCTTTCGATAATCACCTTCAGATCAGGCAGCACCTCCTCCATGGTCTCATAAAACATACGCTGCTTTGTCACGGCAGGATTTTTAATGTATTCTTCATACATGGCATTGAAGCGGGCTACCTGAGCGGCGGCTTCGTTGATGCGTTCCGTTTTTTGCGCTTCCGCATCCTTGATAATGCCGTCCGCTCTGGCCTGTGCCTGGGGAATCTGCTCATTGCGGTACTTGTTTGCGTTGTTCAGAGCTGTTTCCTTTCCCTGCTTGGCCGTTTCCACGGCCTTGAAGGCTTCCATCACCTCTGCGGTGGGCGGCTCGGAATCCTGAATGGTAATGTTTACCAGCTGGATGCCGATATCCTGCTCCTCAAGACGTTCAATAATCATTTCCTTGATAGCGGACTGTATCTCATTTTTTCCCGTGGTGAGCACGTCATCCACAGGATAGCTGCCGATTACCGTCCGGATACAGCTCTGGCTGATATTTCTAAGGATATCTACCGGGTCTCTGGAGGCAAATACGGCCTTTACGGGATCGCTGAAACGGTATTCTACAAAGAAATCCACGTTCACAAAATTATAATCTGAGGTAATCATGAGGGATTCCGCCTCCTGCGTCTCGTTGGAGTCGGTGGAGTAGCCGATGGCAAATCCCTGTATGGTGGTGTTTACCTTTCTTACCTGCTGAATAAAGGGTATCTTAAAGTGCAGTCCCGGATCCGTCACTGCCTGGGCCTTGCCCAGCGTGATCAGCACGGCCTCCTCCTGCTCTCTGATTTGATAAGCGGAATTGAATGCCAGGAAAGCGATAATGATTACGCCTATGATGAGCGCTGCAATTTTAAAGGCGGCGCCGTTTCCTGAAGAACGGCTATTCTTTCCCCCGTCTGTGCTGCTTCCCATGGTTTCAAATCCATTTTTCCGATTGCGGAATGAATCTGTAAACATAAAAATACTCCCTTCTGTCATTGGTGCTTCTTCCATTTTTAGCGCTTATCACAATATTATCTGAAAGCTGGGGAAAGTGCAACAGCAGAAACTGCACGATACTAATTTTATCGTGCCTGCAGTAAAATGAAACTTTACTTTCATTTTACGATTAGATGATAGAAAAATTTACAAGTGAGGCAGTATGATAGATTTATGCAATAAAAAGTATGGATTTGTATGGAGGAAAGAAAATGACAACAACACAGAAACAGGCTGCTTCGCAGTCGCAGAAACTGATGGTATTCGTGCTGTCCATGTCCCTGTATGGACTTGCCACCTTATTTACCGAGCTTATCCCCAAATTTCAGGTGGGGATTGTAGAATTTTCCGTTGAGTTTTTCCTTTTTATCCCTCTTACCCTGGCAATGCTTTTTGACCCGCTTTCGGCGGCGCTGGGAGCGGCTACGGGAGAGCTGGTATTCAGTGAGATCATGCTGGGGCAGTTTGGCGGCCTGGGTGAGCTGGAAAAGTTTATAACGGTGACCATCGGCGTATATATTGCCGGATGTCTGGTGAAAAATCCCAAAAACAGAACCATGGTGGGTATTGCAGCCATGGTGGGGACGGGAGCGCAGCTTCTGATGGGCACTGTGGTGGATATCTTAAAGGTGCAGTTTGCTGTAGAGGATTTTGAAGCAGTGGCAGGACTGCCGGAGAGCGTATTTGCCACGGAGGGCTTTGCTTTCTTAAACGACTTCCTGTTTTCGGGAATTCTGTTCTGTCTGCTGCCCACACTTTATCTTGTACCCAAGCTTTACGGTAAGATAGAGCCTCTTTTGGGCGCAAAACCTCGGACGAAAGATACGGCGGCAGGAATCTCTCCTAAGGCGGTGGTTTTGTGTGTGGTGTTCTTTGTGTGTGCCATCGCAGCGGAAATGCTTGCCACAAGCGGTTTTGAGCTCATTGACTGGGAGGCCGGCTGGGCAGAGAGCGGCACAGCCTTTGCAGCGGCTATGATTGCAGCGGCAGCAGTGCTTCTTGGAGCGCTTTTGGTGCTGAGAAAAAAAGGCGAGATGAAGAGTAAGGCAGTTTGAGAAGATGAACATAGTAGAAATCAAGGAGTTGACCTATACCTATCCGGGGGAGGACAAACCAGTGCTCTCCCATATAAATCTCTCCATTGAAAAAGGAGATTTTCTCGCAGTTGTTGGAAACAACGGCTGCGGGAAGTCTACTTTGTGCAAGGTGTTAAACGGCCTGATTCCCCATTTTATCACAGGAGACTTTTCGGGAAGCGTTATGATCGACGGAGAAAATACGCTGGATGCCGATGTGGGAACCCTGGCCCGTAAGGTTGGGTATGTATATCAGGATTTTGAAAATCAGATCGTGCGGCCTACGGCTTTGGACGACGCATCCTATGCCTGTATGAATTACGGCATGGCGGATTATGAAGAGAGAGGAAGGAGGGCACTGGAAAGATGCGGATTGAAGGGACGGGAGAAGGATTATATCTGGCAGCTCTCCGGCGGACAGACGCATCTTCTGGCGCTGGCTGGAGCCCTTGCCCTGGAACCGGAGATTTTGATTTTGGATGAGCCTATCGCACAGCTGGATCCGGCCCATGCGGACTGCATTTATGAGGTGCTGAAGGAGCTGAATCAAAGTTATGGGAAAACAATCATTGTCATAGAACATCACACAGAATACATAGCGGATTATTGTAAGAATGTTCTGCTGTTAAAGGACGGCAGGGCTGCCTGGAAGCTGCCTGCAAAAGAGGCGCTGGGGAGAGTAGAAGAGCTCCAGGCGTGCAATATTTTCCCGCCCCAGGTTACCATCGCGGCACACAGACTGCGCCAGGAGGGAGTAATATCCTCTGGCGGACCGCTTCCTGTGACAGTGGAGGAGGGGAAAAAGACCTTCGGCGGCCTGCAGCTTAGGTCCATGTCAAAAGAGGAGGCTCGGGGAGAGAAGGACGGTGCGGAAAAGACTAGGGAGGAAAACAAAAAAAGCCGGGAAACGCCTGCTGTGCGCTTCCAGGATGTGAGCGTGTTTTACCGGTCCGTGAAGGGAGAGCCCCGCAAGGTTTTTGATTTTTTAAACCTTACGGTGTATCCCGGGGAAAAAATTGCCCTGATCGGTTCCAACGGCGCGGGAAAATCCACGCTGATGAAGCTGATGACGGGCCTTATAAAGCCATCCTCGGGCAGCGTGGCGATAAACGGGGTTTTGCACAAAGAGATCAAACCGGAACAGCTTTCCGGGCAGATTTCGCTGGTCTATCAAAATCCGGAAGAAATGTTTATCAAGGATTCCATTGAAAGTGATATCGCCTATGCCATGCAGGTGCGCGGCGTCAAGGATTGGGAAGAAAGGACTCAGGCTCTTTTGGAGCGTTTCCGGCTGACCGATCTTGCAGGCCGGGACGGGAGGCTTCTGTCCGGGGGGCAGATGCGGCGCGCCAGTCTTGCCATCGGCATTGCACTGCAGCCGGAAATTCTTCTTTTGGATGAACCTACGGCAAACCTGGATATTGCCACTAGAAAAGAAATCATGCGGATGCTTGCGGAAATAAAGGGCATTACCAGCACGGTTATGATTGCCACCCATGATATGCAGCTGGTCAGCGAATGGGCTGAGCGGATTGTGGTGCTTTCTCAGGGAGAGGTTGCAGCGGACGGTTCGCGAAATGAAGTGTTTGGAAACAAAGAGATCACAGAGCGGGTGGGAATACGTCCGCCGGAGATATTTACCATGGGCCAGGCACTTGACGAAAGAGCCTTGTGCTACACGGTGGATGAATTTGTGGAGGCCTTTACCTTGTAGCTTAGATTTTTGGCACAGGCTTTTGGATTGGAGTTAAAATGGAAAAATTAATGAATAAATTATCGGAAAATATATTGGATAAATTTTCTATGGATTTTCTGCGCAATCAGGTGCTGAAAAATGCTTATGGAAATGACGATACGGTGATCGCGGCTTTGGACCCGAGAATCCTGCTGGCGTGGTATCTGTTTTTCGGCCTGGTGCCGTGGTTTGTGAACGACGTGCCCTTTTTGCTGGGCTGCTTTTTGCTGGTGGCGGTATCCACGGCTCTGGCCAGAGTGGCGGGGCTGGTGCTCTTTCTCTTTGGGCTGGGAGTGTTTTCTCAGACCGGATATCTTCTGATTGTCACATGGATTTTCGGAGGGGACGCCTCAGCTGTGGCGCCTTTACTGATATTGACCCTTAAGGTGGCTACTGTTTCCCTTGCTTCTGTCACCGTTTTTTCCGGTCTGGACCCTGACAGGCTTTCCAACGGACTTATGTGGTATGGATGCCCGGAACGGCTTTCTTTTTCTATTTCCTATGCGTACAGAATGCTTCCCATGCTGATGGAAGAATTTCAGAACGTGCTGCTTTCTTACAGGCTGCGCGGCCTGCCTCCGGCCCACGATACCCTTCCTGGGAAAATAAAGTATTTGATTTATCAGGTAAAAATCGTGATCCACGCCTTTTATCCCCTGATGCTCAACACGGCCAAGCGTTCCCGGACCACCGTGGAGGCATTGGAGCTTAGGGGCTACCGCTATGCGGCGGTAAACAAGGAGGTGCGCAGGATGAAGCTTGCCTCACTTAAGGTTACCTGGGAGGACTTAATCTTTCTGGCGGCTTCCTTTTTGTGGGTGGCTGTGGTTTTGTTTGTGTCCGCGCTGATTTAAGAGACTGTATGGCTGCGGCGGAAAGGAGATTTCATTGTATATTGATTTTCACACACACGGAAAGCTTGCAAAAAAGCTGCCCTTTTCCAAGGAGTATACCCATTGGCTGTTTTCCGAGGCAAAGCAGGCCGGGCTGGATGCCCTTTGCCTCACGGAGCATTTTAATACCGACGGCTTTGAGCAGGTATACCGCTATATTGGTGAAAACTCCGTCAGGGAGGGAGAGACTCTTTTGTTTGAAGGGCTGCGTGTTTTTCCCGGCATGGAGACGGATATAGCGGAGGGAGGACACATACTTTCCATAGGTCCCCTGGAGGCCATATTGGAGTTGAACAGGCGGCTTTCTCCCCACAAGGAAAGGGGGAGCTTTCTGCCTTTTGAAAAGCTGATGAATCTTTTTGAAAAATATCCGGTGCTGGTGGGGGGAGCCCATCCTTTTCGGCCAGGGGGACATATCCCCGAGCTTCCTGCAAAGCAGCTGGAACGCTTTCACTTCTTTGATCTGAACGGCAAGGATGTGGCCTTGGACAGGGAGAAAACCGAAAGGCTGACCTATGGACTGGCTAAGGCACTGGGCAAGCCTGTGGCAGGGGGGAGCGATACCCATCAGGCGGTACAATACGGGTGTATTAAAACAGAATTTGCAAAGACCTGTGTCACGGTACAGGAGCTTTATGAAGAAATGAAGAAAGGCAGCTATTCCATCCAGGTCTCGGATTCTGCGGCCTTTCAGGTAAAGACGGCGGAGCTTTTAAAGCGCTCCTTAAAGGAAATACACAGGCTGGGAGGGGATTATGTGTCGGTGCTTCTTGGGAGGAGAAGTGAAGAGCGCAAAAGTTTTTTTGGGGAAACGGGGGGACAGACCTCCATAGAGGTGGAACTTTCCATGCAGAGTGTGGTATGATGTAATAAAGTCTTTGCATGAAACAGAAGAAAAGGAGCCTGACGTTATGTGTATTCAGTTTCCCTGTCCTATAGAGAATCCTACAGCGGCAGAACAGAAGATTCTGGAATTTATAGAGAGCCACCGGGAAGAATTTCTTTTTATGACCATCGGACAGCTTTCGGAGCAGCTGGGAGTATCCCAGGCCACCATTTCCAGATTTGCCAGACATACCGGCTGCGGGGACTTTAAGGCCCTGAAATCCCTTGTAATCAGCCAGAATCATGGGGAGGGACCGGCAGCCAAGCTGGCGGGTACGCTTCTGCAGGAGGAGGGCTTTTCTCTGTCAGGGTATCTTTTCAGGCAGCAGCAATATCTGGAAAAGACGGCGGAGCATCTTACAGAAGAGGAATTTCGCAAGGCGGCGGCAAAAATCATGGAGGCAGACCGCATTTTTGTGCATGGAAAAAGCGCTTCCTCCTTTGTTGCCGGTCTGCTTTTTTTCCGTCTGCGCCGCCTTGGACTTGATGTGTCCCTGCTGCCCTCCGGCGGGTCTGAGATTGCGGAGGGACTTGCCCGGGCAAAAAAAGGCGATCTGGTGATTCTATTTTCCTTCTCCAAGCTTTCCAGGGAGGGACGGGTCATTTTGGACTGCGCCAAGGAGACGGGATATGATACCCTGGCGTTTACAGGCAGGCTCCATGCTCCTTTGGAGGAGCAGGCGGATATTAACCTGTATGTCTACCGGGGCCCTCAGAAGGAATATCATTCCATGACTGCCGCCACTGCTGTAGTGGATGCCCTTGTGGTAGCAGTGTCGGAGCAGCTTGGGGGAGAGGGAGCCAGGTGCCTAAAACGCATTCATGAGATAAAAAAGAAATATTCGAATTTTACCTAATCTTGGACTTTATACATTTCCACTTATCGTAAGATAATCTGCTTTTTTTCAAAACTTATAAAAGATGATGTCATGGTCAAAAGGTCTCCCTGTCGCAAATCGTCAGCATTGTTTGCGGCTTCGGAGTCAAGTTGCGCCAGGAATCGACAAATTTGCTAGATGCGTTCCAAAAAATCCGAACTCGCTGCGCTCAAACAAGCGGATTTTTTTCTCACAACGCAACTTTGCCGATTCCAGGAGCAACTAAGACTCCTGCAGATGACAAACAATTCTGGCGATTTGTGACTGAACCCCCTTTTGACCGCAACATCTTATAAAATAGTATAACACAAAATAAAGTAGATATGGTGGAGCGATTGAAGTACAGGAAATGCAACAGAATGTGATAATCCACATGGGTGTCAGGCACCGGGAAATATTTGGTTATAAGAAGATGGAAAATTGGTCTAATTATAAAACTCGTACCAGAGGTGCTGGAAAGCTATGGATATAAAATGAATGCTCCAAAAGGTGGAAGCAGTCCTTATACATTCAGAAAATCAGGTTGCCAGCCGATTACAATACCTAAGCACGAACCAATCAAAAAGGTATATGTCGAAATGTTAAAGCAGATTGTGGAAAGTGAGGCGAACAATGATGAAAACGTTGAATGATTATATGGCAATGAAGTATCGTATGGAAATTGTAGAAGATAAAGACGAGGGTGGATTTGTAGTTTCTTTTCCAGAACTTCCGGGATGTATTACTTGTGGTGAAACTATGGAATCAGCAATTTCAAATGCTATGGATGCTAAGAAAGCATGGTTAGAAGCAGCAGTTGAGGAAGGAATCGAAATACATGAGCCGGACAGTTTGGAAGAGTATTCCGGTCAGTTTAAGATAAGGATGCCTCGCAGTCTGCATCGTTCTCTTGCAGAGCATTCTAAGAGAGAAGGTATCAGCATGAACCAATATTGTGTATATCTTCTTTCTAAAAATGACGCAGTCTATTCAAAACAGCGGCTGCATAAGAGTTGAACAACCATATACCGGCTGATAACCTTTCCTTTCATAGTTCATGAAGTCCATCCCCTGCAAGGGTGACGGCATATGGTTTATGACGCATTTGTTATCAAGATTTCATAACAAAATGATTTTGCTGCAGTTAAATAGTTATTATCGTGTCCGGAACTGTCCCTTGCATCCCAGGACTGCCGGCAGTATAATAAAACTAACATATCAGACATACGAAAGAAAGGCGGCAGTAATGGCTATGAAAATCTACACCTGTTTTCCCCAGGGAAAGACCAAGGCGCTCACTATGAGCTATGATGACGGCAAGGTTCAGGACGAGAGGCTTGTGGGTATTTTTAACCAATATGGCATCAAGGGAACCTTCAACTTGAATTATGGACTGATGGAGAATCCTCCCCGGATTCCGGCGGACAGGATTGCAAAGCTTTATGAGGGACATGAAGTGGCCACCCACACCATGACCCATCCTACCATTGCCCGCTGTCCTCTTACAGAGGCCGCAGAGGAGATTTTGGAGGACAGAAAGGGGCTTGAAAAGCTCACGGGAAAGCTGGTCAGAGGACATGCTTACCCTAACGGCTCCTATAATGAGCAGATCAAGCAGCTGTTTCGCCAGCTGGGCATCGCCTATGCCAGAGTGGTGGAAAGCGTTCCTGATTTTGCGCTGCCTTCGGATCCTATGGAGTGGCATCCCACCTGTCATCACGATGATCCAAAGCTGATGGAGCTTGCGGAATTCTTTGCGGGCTTTCAGAAGAGACAGTATTTGAAGCTGATGTATGTGTGGGGACACAGCTATGAGTTTGACGACAGAAATAACTGGGACGTGATAGAGGGATTCTGCCGGTATATGGGCGGAAGGGACGATATCTGGTATGCCACAAATATAGAAATTATAGACTATATGGAGGCGGCTGCGAATCTGAAATTTTCGGCGGACTATGGACTGGTATACAACCCCGGTGCTCTCAGCGTATGGATTCAGGTCAATGATAAAGCCTGCGTGGAGCTTAAGGGAGGCAGTCTGACGGATTTAAGCAGTATTTAGGAACCGGAAACTTGGAAAAATCAAATAGAGAATTTTACAGGCGTCTGCCGCAGACCGATAAACAAAGTGAGGGCAGGCGCTTTTGTGTATAGGAGCATTTCTATGGAGCGGTATGACATTATTATCATTGGAGCGGGAGTCAGCGGCTGCGCGGCTGCCAGGGAGCTTTCCAGGGACAATAGGCGGATTGCCGTGCTGGAACGGGCTTCGGATGTATGCGAGGGAACATCCAAGGCAAACAGCGGCATTGTCCATGCCGGCTTTGACGCCCCAAGCGGCACCCTTAAGGCGAGGCTTAATGTCTGGGGCAGCGAAAGAATGGAAGCCCTGTCAAAGGAGCTGGATTTTCCCTTTCGAAGAAACGGTTCCCTGGTGCTTTGCTTTCATAAGGAGGAGCTGGGGGGACTTAGAGAGCTTTTAGAGCGGGGAGAGAAAAACGGCGTAAAAGGCCTTCAGATATTGACTCCGGCTCAGGTATGGGAAAGGGAACCGGGAATTTCCCGGAAAATCGCAGGAGCGCTGTATGCCCCCTCAGGTGGCATTGTGTGTCCCTTTGGATTGAATATTGCACTGGCGGAAAATGCAGCGGAAAATGGAGTGGACTTTTATTTTTCTCATGAGGTGACCCGGATCGCCAGACGTCAATACTTAGGGCCAAAGCAGCCGGCAGAGGCTTTTGTCTATGAAATTTCAGCAGGAAGCAGGACCTTTGCAGCGCCTGTGGTTGTAAATGCAGCAGGAGTTTACGCCGATGTTCTTCACAACATGGTGAGTGAATATAAGCTTAAAATCGTGCCCAGGAGGGGAGAATACTGCCTCTTTGATAAAAAATCCGGCTCCCTGGTGCAATCCACCGTATTTCAACTGCCCTCTAAAATGGGCAAGGGGATTCTGGTAACGCCAACCGTTCACGGAAATCTTCTGGTGGGTCCCAATGCGGAGGATATTCCCGACAAGGAAGGCACCAACACTACGGCCCCTGGAATCAAGCAGGTGCTGGAAAAGGGGAAGGCCAGTGTGGAGAGTCTGGATGAAAAACAGGTAATTACTTCCTTTGCGGGACTGCGCGCCCATTTGGAGGAAGGCGGCAGGGAAGGCGATTTTGTAATCGGCCAGGTTCAGGATGCGCCGGGATTTTACGATGTGGCGGGCATTGAGTCCCCGGGGCTTTCCTGCGCGCCTGCCATCGGAGAATATGTGGCGCAGCTCATCCGGGAAGCCTATCCTGCAAAGCCTAAGAAGAATTTTAATCCTTTCAGAAAGGGGATTCCCAGTATGGCGGAGGCTTCTGACAGCCAACGAAAGGCGTTGATCGAAAGGGACCCTTCCTATGCCAATGTGATCTGCCGCTGCGAGCTGGTGACGGAGGGGGAGATCAGGGATGCCATACGCAGACCCCTGGGAGCCCGCACCCTGGACGGCGTTAAACGGCGTACAAGGGCCGGTATGGGAAGATGCCAGTCAGGCTTTTGTTCTCCTAAGGTGCTGGAGATTCTGACAGAAGAGCTGAAGGAGGATGCCTCTCTGATCAGAAAGGCGCAGCCGGGCAGCGAGATACTCATCGGATATAACAAGGACAGCTTTTGGGAGGAAGCAAAAGGGGGGATGGCATGATCAGACGCACAGAAGAATTGGTCATTATCGGCGGAGGACCGGCCGGGCTTGCGGCAGCCTTAGGCGCATGGCAGAAGGGCTGCAGACGGGTGCTTTTACTGGAGAGGGACAGGGACCTTGGGGGGATTTTGAACCAGTGTATTCACAATGGCTTCGGGCTCCATACCTTTAAAGAGGAGCTTACCGGGCCGGAATATGCGGAGAGGTACGTCCAGATGGTGAAGCAGGAGGGGATTCCCTGTCTGCTGCAGACCATTGTGACAGATATTGCCTTGCTTGCAGACGGCAGAAAACGGGTGACCGCTATGAACCGGTCCCAGGGTCTTTTGGAAATTATCACGGACGGCGTGATTTTGGCCATGGGCTGCAGGGAGCGGCCAAGGGGGGCCTTAAACATCCCCGGATACCGCCCGGCGGGCATTTACAGCGCCGGTACGGCTCAGTATTATGTAAATATAGAAGGCAGGCTCCCCGGCAGAGAGGTGGTCATTTTGGGCTCCGGGGATATTGGGCTGATTATGGCCAGAAGAATGGTGCTGGAGGGGGCAAAGGTGCATTGTGTGGCGGAGCTGCGCTCCAAAAGCGGCGGGCTGAAGCGAAACATTGTGCAGTGTCTTGAGGATTTTGGAATCCCCTTGTATTTGAACACCACTGTGTGCAATATCCACGGGAAAAACAGAGTGGAGGGAGTGACCCTGACTAAGGTGGATGAAAAGGGAAACCCTGTGCCAGGCACACAATGGGAGGTATCCTGCGATACGCTGCTTTTATCCTGCGGGCTGATTCCTGAAAATGAGCTTTCGGAAAAGCTTTCTCTGAAAATGGATGTAAAGACCGGCGGACCTGTGGTGAGTCAGGACCTGGAATGCAGTGTGGCCGGAGTGTTTGCCTGTGGGAATGTGCTTCATGTGCATGAGCTGGTGGATCAGGTGTCCAAGGAGGCTGCCCGGGCGGGAGCATCTGCGGCGGAGTATGTAAAGCAGGCTTATCTGCGGAAATGAGGGAAGGAATGGAAAAGGAGAACAAGACGGAAAAAGGCCTTTCGGAGAGCAGAAAGCTTACCTGTATCTGCTGCCCCGTAGGGTGTGAGCTTACTGTTTCCCAAAAGGAAGGAGGAACGGTGACCGTCACGGGAAACCGATGCCAAAGAGGAGCTGCCTATGGGGAAAAAGAGGTCACCAACCCAACCAGGATCGTTACCTCCACCGTCAGGGCGGCAGGAGGGCGCAGTCAGATGGTTCCGGTAAAGACGGCTTCGGAGATACCAAAGGAGAAAATCATGGAATGTATCAGGGAGCTGTCCGGAGTTACAATTACACTGCCCATAAAGACAGGGGATGTGGTGCTGGAGAACGTGGCTGGTACCGGCGTAAACATTGTGGCCACAAGGAGCATAGAGTAACATTTAGAGAGGTATCTGCATATGGAAAAATATATTATGGCATTGGATCAGGGGACAACCAGCTCCCGCTGTATCTTATTTAACAAAAGAGGCAATGTGTGCTCCATGTCTCAGAAGGAATTTAACCAGATTTATCCCAAGCCGGGCTGGGTAGAGCACAATCCCATGGAGATATGGTCCTCCCAGCTTGCAGTTGCCACGGAATGTATGGCTCTGCTGGGAGTGTCTGCGGCACAGATAGAGGGCATCGGCATCACCAATCAGAGGGAGACTACGATTTTATGGGACAAGAATACCGGGGAACCTGTTTACAACGCCATTGTCTGGCAATGCAGGCGTACCTCGGACAAAATAGAAGCCCTGAAACGGGATGGCTTTGACCAGGTGATCAGAGAACGTACCGGGCTCATTCCAGACGCCTATTTCAGCGCCTCCAAAATCGCCTGGATTCTGGAGGAGGTTCCCGGGGTCAGGGAAAGAGCAAAGCGGGGCGAGCTTCTTTTTGGCACGGTTGACACCTGGCTGATTTGGAATCTGACTAAGGGTGCCGTTCATGTGACGGATTTTACCAATGCCTCCAGAACCATGCTCTATGACATTCATAAGCTTTGCTGGGATCAGGAGATATTGGATTATTTTGGAATCCCCGAAAACCTTCTGCCGCAGGTACACCCTTCCAGCTATGTTTACGGGTATACAGCTCCCTCCGTTCTGGGCGGCCCCATTCCCATTGCAGGCGCCGCAGGGGACCAGCAGGCCGCTCTGTTCGGACAGTGCTGCTTTGACCGGGGAGAGGTGAAAAATACCTATGGAACCGGCTGCTTTATGCTGATGCACACTGGAGGGCAGGCCATAGCGTCTCAGTCGGGTCTTTTGACTACGATGGCGGCGGGCAGCAGCGAAAAACCCCAGTATGCTCTGGAGGGCAGCGTTTTCGTGGCAGGAGCGGCCATTCAATGGCTGCGAGATGGTATGCGTATGATAAAAACGGCCCCTCAGTCCCAGGAATATGCCATGCAGGCAGCAGACACGGCGGGAGTTTACATAGTTCCGGCCTTTGCCGGAATGGGAGCCCCTTATTGGAATCAATATGCCAGAGGCACCATTGTAGGCATTACCAGAGCTTGTACCAAGGAGCATTTTATCAGAGCCGCGCTGGAGTCCATCGCTTATCAGACAGCGGATGTGCTCCGGGCAATGGAGCAGGACAGCGGCATTTCCTTAAAAAGCCTGAAGGTGGACGGCGGGGCCAGCGCCAATGATTTCCTCATGCAGTTTCAGGCGGATATTTTGGGGATTCAGGTACAGCGGCCAAGCTGCGTAGAGACCACAGCCTTAGGAGCCGCATACCTTGCAGGGCTGGCGGCAGGATACTGGAAGGATCAAAAGGAGATCAGGGAAAACTGGCAGATGGGCTCCGTCTTTGACCGCGCCATGTCACAGGAGAAAAGGGAGGAGCTTTTAAGGGGCTGGAGAAAGGCCGTAAGGTGTGCTCTTGTGTGGGCGGAAGAAGAGTGTTAAAATGAATTTGCACGGCAGCCCCGTGCGGAAACGGAGTCAATATGTTAGTTCAAAAGTATAAGGATATGCTGTCAGGGAAATCGGTGATCAGGCAGCTTTCGGAGTTTGCTGCGGCAAGAGGAGCCGAAATAGGCTATGAAAATGTATTTGATTACAGTCTGGGAAACCCTTCTGTGCCCGCGCCCAGGGACTTCACGGACAGAATGATTCATCTGCTGGCCACCAGGGAGCCGGTAGAGCTGCACGGCTACAGTCCCAGCCTGGGAATTACACAGGTGAGGGAGGCTGTGGCCGTATCCCTGGAAAAACGTTTCGGGATTCCCTATCGCAAGGAGCATATTTTCATGACCTCCGGGGCGGCGGGGGCTTTGGCCCATGCCATCAGGCTGGTGGCGCAGCCCGGGGATGAAATTCTTACCTTTGCCCCCTTTTTTCCCGAATACCACCCTTATGTGGATTTGACGGGGGCGGTGCTTAGGGTGGTTCCTCCGGATACGGAGCGTTTTCAGATCAACTTTGAAGCCTTTGAGGAGCTTTTGGGGGAAAAGACGGCGGCTATTTTAATCAACACCCCCAACAATCCTTCCGGCGTGGTATATTCCACGGCGACCCTGGAAAGACTTACGGATATTTTAAGGAAAAAGCAAAAAGAGTACGGCCATGAGATCTACCTGATATCCGACGAGCCCTATCGGGAGATTGTGTTTGAGGGGGAGGACGCGCCCTGCGTATCCTGGTTTTACGATAATACGATCATGTGTTATTCCTTTTCCAAATCTCTTTCACTGCCTGGGGAGCGCATTGGTTACGTGGCCGTCAGCCCCAAGTGCAGGGATGCGGAGACTATGATTCAAATGTGCGGCCAGATTTCCAGAGGCATCGGGCATAATTGCCCCCCCTCCATCATTCAGCTGGCGGTGGCCCAGGTGCTGGAAGAGACGGCGGATTTAAAGGTCTATGAAAATAATATGAATATTTTGTACAAGGAGCTGACAGATATTGGCTTTACCTGTGTAAAGCCAGGAGGAACCTTTTACATTTTCCCCAAGGCGCTGGAGGAGGACGCCGGGGCGTTCTGCCAAAAGGCTTTAAAGTACGATCTGGTTCTTGTGCCCGGGGATACCTTCGGGGCGCCGGGATATTTCCGCATGGCATATTGTATGGAAACGGAAAAGGTACAGCGCTCCCTTCCGGCGCTGCGCAGATTTGCGGCGGAAGAATACGGATATCCCAAAAGGGGATGAAAAGGAGGAAAAGACCTATGTATCAGGCAGGCTTAGTGCTTGAGGGAGGCGGCATGAAGGGGGTTTACACCTCCGGTGTTCTGGACTTTTTTCTGGATAAGAACCTGGAGTTTTCCAGTGTGTACGGCGTATCGGCAGGAGCCTGCAATATGAGCAGCTTTCTGTCGAAGCAAAAAGGGCGTGCCATTGATGTGATGGTGGACTATCTGGACACCAGAAGATACTGCAGTATGGAGAGCCTTTTGACCACAGGGGATTTGTTTAATGTGGAGATGTGCTATCATCTGATTCCGGACTACCTGTGGCCCTATGATTATGAGGCCTTTAACGCTTACCAGGGAAAGGCATTCAGCGTTGTCACCAATATTCAGACGGGAAAGGCGGAATATCTGCGTGTCCGGGATATGAAGCGGGATATTGATATGATAAGAGCCTCCGCCTCTCTGCCGCTGGTCTCTAGAAATGTGAAGATCAATGGAAATTATTATCTGGATGGGGGACTTAGCGATTCCATTCCTCTGCAGAAATCCATACTGGACGGAAATGTGAAAAATGTGGTGGTGATGACAAAGGAGGTCGGTTATCGGCGAAAGCCCTCGGAACATCTGGCGCTGATTAAGCTGCGCTATCTGAAGTACCCCAAGGTGTACCAGCTGATGTCCACGCGGCATATCAATTATAACGAGACCCTTGCATATATTGAAAGGCAGAAAGAAAACGGGCAGGCTTTTGTGATACAGCCCCGGAAAAAAAGCGATGTGGGCAGAGTGGAAAAGGACAAGGAAAAGCTCCGTGCGCTCTATAAAGAGGGCTATGAGGATGCGGCGGCCTGTTATGAGCCGCTTATGAGGTATCTGGAGGCATAAGGAGACCCTCAGAAAAATCAGGAAGGTTGAGAGGAAGCTATGTTAGAAATTTTAAAGGCAGTTATTTATGGAATTGTGGAGGGCATTACGGAGTGGCTTCCCATCAGCAGCACAGGGCATTTGATTCTGCTGGAGGAGTTTCTGCCCTTTCAGGGCACCAGCGAAAATTTCTTTGATATGTTTGATGTGGTGATACAGCTGGGGGCCATTTTTGCGGTGGTGGTTTTGTTCTGGAAGCAGATATGGCCTTTTGCGTTGACAAGAAAGGAGAGAGAAGGGAAGCGGGGGGCGCTCTCCTTCCTCAAGATGGACATTGTAATCCTGTGGCTTAAGATATTGGTGTCCTGCGTCCCGGCTGCGGTAATCGGCCTTTTGTTCGACGATGTGTTCAACGCGTTGTTTTATAATTATTTCTGCGTGGCTGTGGCATTAATTGTGTTTGGCGTTGCCTTTCTTGTGATCGAGAGCTGGAATCAAAACAGAACCCCCAAGGTGACAGCCCTTGCGGATATTACTTATCAGACGGCGTTTTTGATCGGTGCCTTTCAGCTGATAGCGGCTGTGTTTCCCGGAACCTCACGCTCCGGCGCAACCATTGTGGGCGCCCTTTTGATCGGCGTGTCCAGAACCGTGGCTGCGGAATACACCTTTTTTCTGGCTATCCCTGTGATGTTTGGGGCCAGTCTTTTAAAGGTGGTAAAATTCGGGTTTGCATTTACCTCCTTGGAGCTTTTACTTTTGCTTGCTGGGTGTCTTACCGCCTTTGTGGTATCCCTGGCGGTGCTTAAATTCCTGATGGGGTATATTAAGAGGCATGATTTCAAGGTGTTTGGCTGGTACCGGATTGTGCTGGGGGTTTTGGTGCTGCTTTACTTTGGCCTGCGCGGCGCTTAAGCAGGTACAGGCAGCAGCCGGTTAAGAGAAGGCTGATCCACTGGGAGGTGGACAAGAAAAGCAGCTTTCCCCGGGCGGAGTCGTCCCGGAAAAATTCCAGTACAAAACGTATGATTCCATAGGAAATCAAATAGGTTTCCACTGCGTAAAAATGTGTCAGGACAGTATCCAGATACCGCAGAAGGAGGGAGAGGGCCAAAAGACAAAAGGCCTCCGCCAGCTGCACTGGAAAAAGAGGTACTCCCGCCGGGGCCAGAGAGCCTTGGGGAAAGGTAACACAAAACAAGCCGTCCCAGGGGATTCCGTAGCAGCATCCGGCAAAAAAGCAGCCCACTCTGCCAAAGCAGTGAATCAGGGGGATGAGAAAAATGCAGTGGCGAAGATAAGGGCTGCAGGGGATTTTGTGAAGCCTGGAGGCGCACAGCACTGCAGCGATACCGCCTATGAGCCCTCCATAAAAGACAAAGCCTCCCTGCATCAGGGAGTTAAAATAAGCGGGCTCAAGGATTCTAGACCAGTCTATGTCCTGAAAGGAAACTGCCAGGTACAAGACCTTGGCGCCCAGAAAACCGCCCAGAAAGGCGTAGGCCTCCAATATGATAAAGTCGTTGAAGTCCAGACGGTATCTGCGGATAATGACTGCGCCAAGCAGATTTGCAGTGATAACGCCCAGGACGATCAAAAGGCCATAGGCGGGAATGGAATGTCCAAACAGGTGAAAATAGATCTGCATAGTGTGAATGCGGTTTTACAGAGCGGCCAGACCGCCGATGCAGGCAATACATGCAATGTAAAGCAGCAGACATAAGATCAGGCCGATAATGGAAAGAACCAGGCCGGCAGTGGCAACACCGCTGGCAGCAGGATCCTTTTTCCCAAGAGCGCCTAAAATAATGCCGATAATTGCCATGATGGCCCCCAGCCATCCAAGAGAACCGGCTGAAAAAAGACCGATTATAACGGCCAGAATACCTAAAACCAATGAAGCGATTCCCATCACTTTCTCCTCCCTATCCTTGTTAAATTGATGATTTGCATAAATTTTATAATAGGGAGGCATATTTTGTCAATGCTTGCCGTAAGGCTGCAGGAATAATGGGTAATGAAGCTGCAAAAACAGCGGCCATAGCATGCTGGCCGCTGTCTGAAACAATTCCCCTTCACAGACCTATGATATTGCGCGGCTACAGGATTGTAAAGGAAAATCCGTCGACAAATAGTGACAATTTTCTGATATTTTGCGCTATTTTGAAGAAATAAAGACATGAAAGCCCCGAAAACCGTAGTTTCCGCATTCAGGCAGTTGACAATTTTTCGTGAAAGTAATAAACTAATCACAGCAAGTAAAACCTATCTTGCGGCAAGTTGAAATAACTTGTGAGGAGTCTGAAAACAATTGTCTATCTGTGAAAGAAGGGAGATATCGCTATGGCAGTGACCAAGAAGACAGTAACCCCTGCGGCGGCAAAGGAAGCAGCTGCGAAGACGGAAGAGATTAAGGCAGAAACAAAAAAGACGGAAGCATCAACAGCGGTTAAGGCAGAAGCAGTAAAGAAAGCAGTAAAAACGGAGGCAGCCAAGGCAGAGCCTGAGAAAAAGGAGCCTGTGAAGAAGACTGCGGTAAAAAAGACTGCAGTAAGAAAGACGGCAGCTAAGAAGGAGCCCGCAAAGAAGGCAGAGCTTAAGAGCGCAGTTCATGTGCAGTTTGAGGGTAAGTCCTATTCCCAGGAGGATCTGCTCCAGATTGCCAAGGACGTATGGAAATACGACCTGAAGCAGAAGGCAGGGGATTTGACCAGCGTAGAGCTTTATGTGAAGCCCGAGGAGAGCATGGTTTACTATGTAATGAACGGCGATCATACGGGAAGCTTCTATATTTAATCTACATACTTATTTTAAAGGAAGAAAAGCATTGGTTTTCCTGCAGGGGAAAGGCAGTGCTTTTTTGATGCTTTAGATTTATTTTATAATTATTTTCGCTAAAAGTTGTTGACAACATATAGTCTTAGTGATATTTTAGGTTAAGAGGATGTTAGCACTCCTCCTTGTCGAGTGCTAACAACTGGTAAAAAGTTTGAAAGCACCTTTCAAATAATGAATGGATGTCCGTTTTAGCGGACGAGGAGGATAGGAATGCAGTTAGATGAGAGAAAGACAAAAATCCTGCAGGCCATTATCCGTAATTATCTTGAGACAGGAGAACCGGTGGGCAGCAGAACCATTTCAAAGGACACCGACCTGAATCTAAGCTCCGCAACCATCCGGAACGAAATGGCGGATTTGGAGGAAATGGGATATATTCTCCAGCCGCACACTTCGGCGGGCAGGATACCTTCCGACAAAGGCTACCGTTTTTATGTGGATACCATGATGGCCGAGAAGGAGCGCGAGGTGGTGGAGATGAAGGATATGCTGGTGGAAAGGCAGGACAAAATGGAAACCCTGCTTAAGCAGGTGGCTAAGGTTCTGGCCCAGAACACACAGTATGCAACTATGATATCCGCCCCTTCCACCCATCGCAACAAGGTGAAATTTGTGCAGCTGTCCCGGGTGGATGCCGCTCATATTCTAGCGGTGATCGTGGTGGAGGGAAATGTGATAAAAAACAATATTCTTTCCGTGGATCAGGAGCTGGACGATGAGACGCTGCTGAAATTAAATATTTTGCTGAACACCCATCTGAATGGGTTGTCCATAGATGAAATCAATCTGGGAATGATTTCAGACATGAAGCAGCAGGCGGGAATCCACAGCTTTCTGGTAAGCAGCGTGATTGACGCTGTGGCCGAGGCCATCAGAGCGGAGGAAGACCTGGAGATTTACACAAGCGGTACCAATAATATTTTCCGTTACCCGGAGCTGGCTGATCAGGAGAGAGCCAGTGAGCTGATTAATACCTTTGAGGAAAAAAAGCAGCTGGGGAATTTGGTTATGGATACCCTGGCGGATGAGGAAAACACAGGCATTCAGGTGTATATCGGAAACGAGACACCGGTAAAGAGCATGAAGGACTGCAGCGTGGTCACCGCAACCTATGAAATAGGAGAGGGAATGCGGGGAACCATAGGAATCATAGGTCCCAAGCGGATGGATTACGATAAGGTGATCCGCACACTCAGAACCATACAGAGCCAGTTGGATGACTTATATAAAAAGTAGAGAAAATGCGGGATAAAGCGCAGAAAGGATAGGTAGAAATGGCAGAGCAGGAAAAGGAAAGGCTGGAGGAGGAAAAAGAGCCTGAAGATGTCTGCGGGGAACCAAACCCGGCAGATGGTGTGCAGGACGATTCTCCTCAGAATGATAATTCCGGGGGAGGAAATTCCCTGGATGATGATTCCCATGAGTCCAATCCGGATGAGGAGGAGACGGATCGGGAAGAGGAGGCAGAGGATACCGCTTCGCGGGCCGGAGACGGCTCCATGACCTGGGCGGAGAAGAAGGCTGCCAAAAAACAGGCAAAGCAGGAGAAAAAAGCGGACGCCTACAAGGAAAAGATAGATCAGCTGGAGGACCGGGTCAAACGTCAGATGGCGGAGTTTGAAAATTTCCGCAAGAGGACCGAAAGAGAGAAGCAGGCTATGTTTGAAACAGGAGCAAAAAGCGTCATCGAGAAGATTCTTCCAGTTGTGGATAATTTTGAGAGAGGCCTGGCGACGGTGCCGGAGGAAAAAAGGGAGGACCCCTTTGTGGACGGCATGAACCGTGTTTACAAGCAGCTGCTCACAGAGCTTGACAATCTGGGCGTTAAGCCCATTGAGGCGGTGGGGTGTGAGTTTGACCCCAATCTGCACAATGCCGTGATGCAGGTGGAGAGTGAGGAGTATGAATCCGGTGTGATCGCACAGGAGCTTCAAAAGGGTTATACCTACCGGGATACGGTGGTTAGACATAGTATGGTTGCAGTTGTAGAATAATATAATTTTAGATTTAGAATAAGCAGGAGGGCTTAGATATGAGCAAGATTATTGGTATTGACTTAGGAACGACCAACAGCTGTGTGGCTGTTATGGAAGGTGGAAAACCCACCGTTATCGCAAACGCAGAGGGCGCAAGAACCACACCGTCCGTAGTGGCGTTTACCAAGACAGGAGAGAGACTGGTAGGTGAGCCTGCAAAGCGTCAGGCCGTGACCAATGCGGAAAAGACTATTTCTTCCATCAAGAGAGATATGGGTACTGACAATGGGCGCACCATTGACGGTAAGAAATATTCTCCTCAGCAGATTTCCGCAATGATTCTTCAAAAGCTGAAGGCGGATGCTGAGAGCTATCTGGGCGAGAAGGTAACAGAAGCTGTTATTACCGTTCCCGCATATTTCAATGACGCACAGCGTCAGGCTACCAAGGATGCAGGAAAGATTGCAGGCCTGGACGTAAAGCGTATTATCAACGAGCCTACGGCAGCTGCCTTGGCTTACGGCCTGGACAATGAGAAGGAACAAAAGATCATGGTATACGACCTGGGCGGCGGTACCTTTGATGTATCCATTATCGAGATCGGCGACGGCGTCATTGAGGTTTTGGCTACCAATGGTGATACCCATCTGGGCGGCGATGATTTTGACAACAAGATCATCCAGTGGATGATTTCCGAATTTAAGAAGGCTGAGGGTGTAGACCTGTCCGGCGATAAGATGGCAATGCAGAGACTGAAGGAAGCTGCCGAAAAGGCGAAGAAAGAGCTTTCCAGTGCAATGACCACAAACATTAACCTGCCCTTCATCACGGCTACCGCTGAGGGACCCAAGCACTTTGACATGAATTTGAGCCGTGCACAGTTTGATGAGCTGACCAGAGATCTGGTTGATAAGACGGCGGTTCCTGTGCAGAATGCTATGAAGGATGCGGGCTTAACCAACGCAGACCTGGGCCAGGTGCTTTTGGTGGGCGGCTCCACACGTATCCCTGCAGTGCAGGATAAGGTAAGACAGCTGACCGGCAAAGAACCCAGCAAGTCCTTGAATCCTGACGAGTGCGTGGCAATCGGCGCATCCATCCAGGGCGGCAAGCTGGCAGGCGATGCAGGCGCAGGCGATATTCTGCTTTTGGATGTTACTCCTTTGTCCCTGTCCATCGAGACCATGGGCGGCGTGGCAACCAGGCTGATCGAGAGAAATACAACGATCCCCACCAAGAAGAGCCAGATTTTCTCCACGGCGGCAGATAATCAGACAGCAGTGGATATCAATGTAGTCCAGGGTGAGAGACAGTTTGCAAGGGATAATAAGTCCCTGGGACAGTTCCGTCTGGACGGCATCCCTCCCGCACCCAGAGGAATCCCTCAGATCGAGGTTACCTTTGATATCGATGCAAACGGCATCGTGAACGTATCCGCAAAGGACCTGGGCACTGGAAAAGAGCAGCACATTACCATTACGGCAGGCTCCAATATGTCCGATGCGGATATTGAGAGGGCGGTAAAGGAAGCTGCAGAGTTTGAGGCACAGGATAAGAAGAGAAAGGAAGCGGTTGAGGCGAGAAATGAAGCGGACTCCTTCGTATTCCAGACAGAGAAGGCATTAAACGAGGTGGGCGATAAGCTGAACGACAGCGATAAGACCCAGGTGCAGGCCGATCTGGAAGCCGTTAAGGCTATTCTGGAGAGAACGAAGGACCAGGAGATGAGCGACAGCGATGTGGATGAGCTGAAGGCTGCAAAGGAGAAGCTGACAAACAGCGCCCAGTCCCTGTTTACAAAGATGTATGAGAATATGCAGCAGGCTCAGGGCGGCGCAGCAGGACCGGATATGAGCGGCACAGCAGGCGCAGAAAGCACATCCGCTCCTGAGGATGATGTAATTGATGGAGATTTCAGAGAGGTATAAATCCTCATAAAGTCTCCGGCAGCGCAAAAAGGCGCTTGATTCTAGACTTGATTATCGTAATAAAGTGTGTTAAATTATATAAGTGTGTTTTGAAACTGGCGGGCACAGGGCATAGCGGTCACAGGACCGCAGATGTCCTGTGCAAGCCGCATTTTATATGAGGTGTGATTATGGCAGAACAGAAGCGGGATTATTATGAGGTTCTGGGCGTAGATAAAAACGCGGACGAAGCGGCGATAAAAAAAGCATATCGTGTTCTTGCAAAGAAATATCATCCTGACATGAATCCTGGAGATAAAGAGGCTGAAAAAAAGTTTAAGGAGGCCTCTGAGGCATATGCGGTTTTGAGTGATCCTGAGAAAAGACGCCAGTACGACCAGTTTGGCCATGCCGCGTTTGACGGCGGCGCCGGCGGAGCCGGAGGCTTTGATTTCAGCGGTACTGACTTTAGTGATATATTCAGCGATATTTTTGGCGATTTCTTTGGCGGAGGGCGTTCCAGCAGAACGCGCAGCAACGGCCCTATGAAGGGAGCGAACCTGCGTACCAGCGTCCGCATCACCTTTGAGGAGGCGGTGTTTGGATGCAAAAAGGAAATAGACCTGACGGTGAAGGAAACCTGTAAGACCTGTAACGGCAGCGGTGCAAAGCCGGGAACCAGTCCCGAAACCTGTTCCAAGTGCGGCGGCAAGGGCCAGGTGGTATTTACCCAGCAGTCTTTCTTTGGAACAGTCCGCAATGTGCAGACCTGTCCGGACTGTCAGGGTACAGGAAAGGTTATTAAGGAAAAATGTCCCGACTGCCGGGGTACCGGATACATTCCCATGCGCAAGCGCTACTCGGTGGATATTCCCGCAGGTATTGACAACGGACAGTCCACCCGTATGCCCGGCTTGGGCGAGCCCGGCATCAACGGCGGCCCCAGAGGGGATGTGCTGGTGGAGGTGATTGTGGGAAGGCATCCTATCTTCCAGCGTCAGGACTTCAATATTTACTCAACAGTGCCGGTATCCTTTGCAGTGGCTGCACTGGGCGGCGAGATTCTTATCGACACAGTGGACGGCAAGGTCATCTACGACGTGAAGCCGGGCACTCAGACAGATACCAAAGTGCGCTTGAGAGGAAAAGGCGTTCCCTCCTGGAGAAATAAGGATGTGAGGGGCGATCATTATGTGACCCTGGTGGTACAGGTGCCTGACAAGCTGAGCCATGAGGCCAAGGAGCTGTTGAGGCAGTTTGACGCCGTCACAGGAGATTCCCTGAACGCTGCAAAAAACGCATCCGGCCAGGAGCAGGGCAGCGAGAACAAGGATGGAAAGAGAAGAAAATTCTGGAAATAAGGCTTGCATAGAAGGGACTGCCCCGGCAGTCCCTTCTTTTGGCGTCGAGGGAGACATGGAGAGAAACAGACAAGAATTTCTGGAAATGCTGTGCAATTTATATGTGACAGCCATACTGGCAGTGCTGCCCTTGTATACAAGAGGAACCTATTACCGGCTGGGGGATGATAAGTACCTGTTGTTTCGAAATATTTCACTGGTTTGTGCGGCGGTATGGCTTTTATCGGGGATTGCAGCGGGTATTTGGAAGGCTGTGCGCAGAAAAGGACAATTTCCGGATGGCTGCAGCATCAGCTCCATGGATATTTTTATGGGGGCTTACGCAGCGGCAGTTTTTCTGTCGTTTTTGTGCAGCCGATACAGGCAGACAGCCTGGAGCGGATACCAGGACTGGTACATGGGAGCCCTGACTCAGCTTTTATTTGTATGGATGTATTTCTTCATTTCCAGAAATTACCGGGCAGCAGCGTATCCGATGTATCTCGGGGTGGGAGCGCTTTTTGCGGTGACGCTCCTTGGACTTTTGAACCGCCTGGACATAGACCCCTTGGGGCTTTTGGCTCCCTTTGGGCCGGGAGACTGGGAATACACCCATATGCTGTCCACAATCGGCAATATTAACTGGCTGTGCGGCTATTATGCTGTTGCCCTCGCTTTTTCTGTAACAGGCTTCTTGTATGGAAAGGGGAAGGGAAAACTGCTGCTGTGCTACGGTGTCAGTGTACTGTCACTGTTGCTTTTGTGCATTCAGGGCAGCGCCGGGGGCATTGCTGTTGCTTTCGCCTGTGTGGGGATTACCTTTCTTCTCGGCTGGAAGAAGGAGGAAATTTTTGAAAAAGGTATTTTGCTGGGGGCAGGAACGGCTTTCCTCATGCCTGTGATGGCTGCTTTGATCTGGCTGTGCCAAAGCAAGGCGTCCCTGCCCGGAGACAGCCGGGTTTATGAGCTGGTCACATGGAGGGGATGGCTTTTTGCAGGGGCAGTGTTTCTGCTGTTTTACGGCATACAAAAGAGAATGCCCCCTAAAACACAGAGGCTGTTCAGAAGGGGCTGCTCGTTACTGATATGGGCCGGTGCGTTGCTCGCATGCTTTTGCTATTTAGCATCCATGGACTGGGGGGATGATTGGGGCACTGGCAGAGGAGGTCTGTGGCGGCTGGCCTGGGAGGGTTTTTTGCGGGCTGACTTGGGACAAAAGCTTGTGGGAGCGGGGCCGGACTGCTTTGCGGAGTACATTTATGACGTGTTCCCGGTTCGCGATATTATTTCTCCCATTGGACACTGGTCGAATTCTATTTTTGCCAATGCCCATAATGAGTGGCTTAATCACTTGGTGAATTTGGGATTGGCTGGAGTTTTGGCGTACCTTGGCATTTTCGTTATGGGCCTTCGGCGTTACAAAGGGATGGCGCTGGGGATATTTGCTCTGACTTTGTATGGAGTGTACTCCTTGATAAGCTTCCAGCAGGTAACCAGCACTCCCCTGTTTTTTGCTGTATTAGGTATATGTGAAAGCGCACGCCGCAAGGGAAAGCATTGACACGAAAAATAGGGTGGTTTACAATTCTCATAGAATCAGGAAGAAAGAGAGAAAAGGACAGATGAACGTATTACAGGGGATGAGGGAAAAACGCAGATGGATTTTGGAGTTGGTTTTATGGGGGACGGTGCTTGCAGTTTTGTTTATTTTGATTTCCCTTTGCTTTGACCATGGGATTGATTTGGACGAGGCGTATAGCTACCGGACTGTTCATGGCAATGATTTGAAGGGCATTATGGACAACATTTTGGAGGCCCACGACACAGACATTCCCCTATGGTATTGGGGACTGCGGGTATGGACATGGATATTTGGGGAAAGCTGGTTTGCCTATAAATTGTTTTCTGTAGCAGGAAGCTTTGCCACTTTGCTTCTGGGCGCCACGGCCGTAAAAAAGGCATGGGGCTATCGGACAGCGCTTTTGTTTATTGTGCCGGCTGGATTGGCTCCGGCGCTCCTTCATATCGGCGTTAATGTGAGAATGTACTCTTGGACAGTTTTCATTGTGACGGCCTGCGGTATCACAATATATTATCTGGCAAAGGAGCCGAAGCGCAGGCTTCTTTGGGGAATTTTGTTTCTGCTTACGGTTTCGGGACTTTTTTGTCATTATTTCACTGCTTTTTGCTTTCTGTTCCTCTATCTTTATTTATTTCTTGCGCTTTGGAACAGAGACAGGAGAAGCGTCTGGAAGGTATTCGTGTGCGGGATTGCAGCCGTAGCTCCTTTTTGTTGGTGGCTGGTGGTTTCAGATTTTTTTCATTTGAAAGAGCAGGGGGAAACCCAGGTTGATTTTGGCACCATTGATTTTCAGGAGCTGTTTTCCTTTATTTTTAAAAGCAATATTGAGCATTCCACACTTTTGGGAATGGGTATTTTGGCAATGGCCTTTGCAGGGCTTTTCCTTTTGTGGGATCGTTTTGAAAAAGCGGACAGGAGCTTTGCGCTGCTTTGCCTTTCTTTGCTGTTTGTCTCATACCTGATTGCTGCGGTACTGGCTTCTGTATCCAGTCACTTTTTTATATCCCGGCATATCATGCACGGCCTTGCGCTCATGTGGCTTGGAATTGCCATTGTGCTTTCCCGGATTAACCCGCCGGTTTACATATGTGCGCTGCTTTTTGTGGGTATTATGTCAATGTCCTCTTATCGGATATGCTATGCAAACGAGTACACTACAACACCCTATATAGAGGAGACTAAGGCGTTTATCGAAGAGCAGATGGAGCCAGGGGATATTGTGATCTATAACTCGGAACCGGCCTTCGACCTTTTGTACGGCTGCTATATGCCGGAACAGACCTTTATTTATTATCCTGAATTGACAGATATTCAGGTATTGGCTGGCAAAAGAGTGTGGTTCTTTTTATGTAAGCCGGATTTTTTCTCGGAGGAGGTGCAGGAGGTATACGGCATCACCTATGAAAATAGGGGGCATTATGGTTTCCAGATCATAAATGACTGCACAGATTTTGATTTACTGCGGCTGAACATCAAAGGAGCAGAGGAGGGGCACCAGGCGTTATGAGGATGAATATTTTGCAAAAGGGAATTCTGCTTGTAATGGCCGGATGTATGCTGGCAGTCTGGCCTTTTTGTCTTGTACGGAGGGATGCTGAACAGCGTTCCGGAGACCTGAACCATGCGGTTACAGAGGAATTGGGGAAGGGGAGCGTTATAGAACAGTCCTTCAGAGCGGAAGAAAGTGTTTTGGACGGACTGGATTTTGTGCTGACCTTTGACGAAAATAAGCCACGCAGTGGAAGGCTTTTGTTTCAGCTTTCGAACGAAGACGGAAAGATATTGCTGGAACAGGAAATTCCCTATTCTCAGATACCAAATTACAGCTATTTTACGGTTCCTGTGAATAAGTGGCTTCACAAAAATGCAGTTTATCGGTATAGCCTGAAAAATGTAGATATTGAGGACAACCTGCCCAAAGGAGTATATACGGTGACAGAGGAGATGCACGCGGCGCCAAACTGCGGTCTGTCCTTGAACAGTGCCGGGCTGGAGGGAGAGGCGCTGACCAGATTTCATTGGAAGGAGCCTTTGAATTACAAAAATGTATTATCCTTCTGGGCCTTTTTTGGCGTTGTGGGCTTTACACTGTTTGAAGCCGCAGGAAGCATAAAAGGAACAGAGAAAAGGGACAGACAAAAAAAGAGCAGCAAAAGCAAAAAAAAGGAGGCCGGATTACATGAAGTGGGTTAAGTTTCGTTTAAAAACGGTTACGGAGGCCGAAGATATCATTATCAGCGCACTTTACGACATAGGACTGGAGGGAGCGCAGATTGAGGATAAGGTGCCCCTGACCGCCTTGGAAAAGGAGCAGATGTTTGTAGACATTCTCCCGGACGGGCCGGAGGATGACGGGGTTGCCTACCTGAATTTTTTCGTGGAAAAAAAGGATGATGGTTCCCTGGAGCTTTTGGGAGAGAAAACGGATGAAGGGACGGTTCTCGCCCGTGTAGAAGAGGAGCTTGCGGAGCTTGCACAGTTTATGGATATCGGAGAAGGAAGTATTACCGTGGAGGAAACCCAGGACATAGACTGGATCAATAACTGGAAGCAGTATTTTCATCAGTTTTATATAGACGATATCCTGGTGATTCCCTCTTGGGAGGAGATGAAGGCCCAGGATAAGGAAAAGCTGGTGCTTCATATTGATCCGGGAACAGCTTTCGGCACCGGGATGCACGAAACCACGCAGCTGTGCATCAGGCAGCTGCGCAAGTATGTTACGCCCCAGACAGAGCTTCTGGACGTGGGAACCGGCAGCGGCATTCTGGCGATTCTTGCCTTGATGTTTGGGGCAAAGCATGCGGTAGGCACGGATTTGGATATCTGTGCAAAGGAGGCTGTGGCCCAGAATTGTGCGGCAAACGGAATTGATCCCGGGCAGTTTGAGCTGATGATAGGCAATCTGATCACGGACAAGGCCATACGAGATGCGGCGGGCTATGAGAGGTACGACATTGTTGTGGCAAATATTCTGGCGGATGTGCTGGTGCCGCTGACCCCTGTTATTGTAAAGCATCTGAAAAAGGGCGGTATTTATATTACCTCGGGTATTATCGACAATAAGGAGCAGACGGTGACGGATGCGGTGAAGGCGGCAGGCCTTGAAGTGCTTGAGGTGAATTATCAGGGAGAATGGGTGAGTGTCACGGCCCAAAAAAGATAATGGGTAACGCTCTTTCGCAAGGGATAGACAAGGAGAGACAGAATGTACCAGTTTTTTGTAGAGCCTGGCCAGATTGATGTGGAAAACCGCCGTGTTGTGATTGAGGGCGGGGATGTAAACCATATAAAGAATGTGCTGCGCATGAAGGTGGGAGAGGAGATTGCTGTAAACAATGGGCAGGATGGAAGGGAGTACCGCTGCGGCATTGTGTCCCTTCATGAGGACAGGATTATCTGCCAGCTGCGTTTTATCAAGGAGGACAGCGTGGAGCTCCCGGTGAAGGTCTATTTGTTCCAGGGGCTTCCCAAGGGGGACAAGATGGAGCTTGTCATTCAGAAGGCTGTGGAACTGGGGGGGCATGCAGTCATACCGGTGGCGGCAAAACGCTGCGTGGTCAGGCTGGATGAAAAAAAGGCAAGGGCAAAGGTTCTGCGCTGGCAAGGCATTGCCCAGGCGGCGGCAAAGCAGAGCAGGCGGGGAATCATCCCGGCAGTATCAGAAGTGATGTCCTTTGAAGGGGCGGTGAAGCTTGCATCCTCCATGGACGTAAAGCTGATTCCTTATGAGCTTGCACAGGACATGGACAAAACCAGACAGCTGATAGAAAGCCTGAAGCCCGGCCAGAGCGCGGCAGTCTTTATCGGGCCGGAGGGAGGCTTTGAAGAGCAGGAGGTGGAGCTTGCGAAAGAGGCGGGCATTGTGCCTGTGACTTTGGGGAAGCGGATTCTGCGCACGGAGACGGCCGGGCTTGCGGTGATGGCCTGGATTATGTACCAATGCCAGTGAGGGATGCTGGCAGAGAGGCATGTCTTTGCATATAGTAAAGAATAGGATACCAAAAAAAGATAAGAGGAGATTGTAGATGGAAGTGTATTTGGACAATTCCGCTACGACCCGGGTTTTTCCCGAGGCAGCGGAGTTGATGAAACAAATTATGTGTGAAGATTACGGAAATCCCTCCAGCCTGCATATGAAAGGAATCCGGGCAGAGCAGTATGTCCGTTACGCAAAGGAAACCCTGGCCCGTATTCTGAAGGTAGATGAAAAGGAAATTATTTTCACCTCCGGGGGAACGGAGTCTGACAATCTGGCGCTGATAGGATGCGCCTTAGCAAATAACAGAAGAGGAAGGCATCTGATTACAACCCAGATAGAACACCCGGCCATTCTGCAGACAATGCGTTATCTGGAGGAACAGGGATTCCGGGTGACCTATCTGCCGGTGGACGAAAGCGGCAGAATCCGTCTGGAGGATCTGCATCGGGCCATGTGTCCCGAAACCATACTGGTGTCTATCATGCACACCAACAATGAGATCGGTTCCCTGCAGCCAATTGAAGAGGCGGGGGCCATGATCAAGCGGATGAACCCGGAGACGCTGTTTCATGTGGACGCGGTACAAGGCTTTGGAAAGGCTTCTATTTATCCCAAAAAGATGAAGATTGACCTGATGTCTGTCAGTGGACATAAGATTCACGGACCCAAGGGAGTTGGAGTGCTGTATGCGGCGGACAAGGTGAGGATACAGCCCATTCTTCACGGAGGAGGGCAGCAGATGAATCTGCGGTCAGGGACGGAGAATGTTCCTGGAGCGGCGGGACTTGCAAAGGCTGCGGAAATGCTTTACAGTCGTCTGGACGAGGATGTAAGAAAGCTTTATCGGTGCAAGGAGCATTTTATCCAGGGAGTGAGAAAGCTGGATGGTGTGCATGTGAACGGTCTTTTACCGGGAGAACCTCTGGGAGCCGGGACGGCGCCGCATATTGTCAGTGTTTCCTTTGAGGGGGTAAGAAGCGAGGTGCTGCTTCATGCACTGGAGGAAAAGGAAATTTATGTTTCTGCCGGAAGCGCCTGCTCGGCCAGAAAACCTCAGCCGTCGGCTACGTTAAAGGCTGTGGGGGTAAAAAAGCCTCTGCTGGAGTCCACTGTGCGCTTCAGCTTTTCCGTATTCACCACTTTAGAAGAAATAGACTATACATTACAGACATTGTATGATAAAATTCCCATGTTGCGCAAATATACCCGCAGATAGGAATAAGCCTGCGGGCTTGGGAGAGTAAGAGAAAAGAGGTTGGCATGTTTACTGCTTTTTTGATTAAATACGCTGAGATCGGCATAAAGGGAAAAAACCGTTTTTTGTTTGAGGACGCCCTGATTGGGCAGATAAAATATGCGTTAAAAAAATGTGAGGGTGAGTTTTTGATTCACAAGACACAGGGGCGCATTTATGTGGAGGCCCAGACGGAATTTGATTTTGAAGAGACGGTTGGGTACCTGCGGCGGGTTTTCGGCATTTCGGGCATTTGTCCGGTGGTTTATGTGGAGGACCAGGGATTTGACAGGCTTTGTGAAACCATTATCCGGTATATTGGGGAGGTGTATCCCGAGCGCAGCAAAACCTTTAAGGTGCAGGCGAGACGGGCCAGAAAGAATTATCCTCTGGATTCCATGGAAATCAATGCCCGTATGGGAGAGGCCATTTTAGAGGCGTATCCGGAGATGAAGGTAGACGTACACAACCCTGATATTGTGTTGAACATTGAAGTGCGGGAAAAAATATATATTTATTCTGAAACCATTCCGGGACCGGGGGGAATGCCTGTGGGAACAGGAGGAAAGGCAATGCTGCTTTTGTCCGGCGGCATTGACTCCCCGGCAGCCGGTTATATGATCGCAAAGCGCGGCGTGAAGCTGGATGCGGTTTATTTTCACGCGCCGCCATATACCAGTGAGAGAGCCAAGCAGAAGGTGGTGGATCTGGCAAGACTTTTGGCCAGGTTTACGGGCCCTGTTTATCTTCATGTAATCAATTTTACGGATATCCAGCTCTATATTTATGAAAAGTGCCCCCATGAAGAGCTGACCATAATCATGCGCCGCTATATGATGCGGATTGCGGAGCATATCGCCCAGGAGACGGGCTGCCTGGGGCTGATCACAGGCGAGAGTATCGGGCAGGTGGCTTCCCAGACCATGAGCTCTCTGATTGCCACAAACGAGGTGTGCCAGCTTCCGGTGTACAGGCCCCTGATCGGCTTTGATAAACAGGAGATTGTGGAGCTGTCCGAGAAAATCGGCACCTATGAAACCTCCATCCTGCCCTTTGAGGACTGCTGTACCATCTTTGTGGCCAAGCATCCGGTGACAAAGCCGAACCTGAATGTGATCAGGCGGCATGAGCACAATCTGGACGAGCGGATAGAGGAGCTGGTGGATACGGCGTTAAAGACAAAGGAACTGATTATAGCGGAATAAGAATGATGTCAGGGTCAAAAGGTTTCCTTGTCACAAATTCTCAGAATTGTTTGCGGCTTCGGAGTCAAGTTGTGCCAGGAATCGACAAATTTGCTAAATGCGTTCCAAAAAATCCGAACTCGCTGCGCTCAAACAAGCGGATTTTTTTCTCACAACGCAACTTTGCCGATTCCAGGAGCAACTAAGACTCCTGCAGATGACAAACAATTCTGAGAATTTGTGACTGAACCCCCTTTTGACCTCAACATCATAAGAATAAGAGGGTCGAAAAAAAGAATGTCTCAAAGCGATTGCGCTCTTTGAGACATTCCATTTTGCCGTAAGTATTCTGTGTTACAGATCAATTAAACCATGTAAGGCTTCAGGCACTCAAGCACTTCATCGACGCCGCCCTCTGCATGGATATTCAAGTCGATGGGCTTGGATAAATCCAGGCTGAAGATGCCCATGATGGATTTTGCGTCAATTACGTATCTTCCGGACACTAAATCGAAATCATAGTCAAACTTGGTAATATCATTTACGAAAGACTTTACTTTGTCGATGGAATTTAAAGAAATCTGAACTGTTTTCATTTTGGTTACCTCCTTAATGTGTGACATACCTTCTGACTACATATTAACGGCTGGACAGATAAAAGTCAAGGAGAAAACAGTACAAAAAAAGTGAGGAATACTATGAAAAATGTAGCATTGCATAACCTTGGCTGCAAAGTGAATTCCTATGAAATGGAAGTAATGCGGCAAATGTTACAAGAAAAGGGTTACAATATTGTACCATTTGATCAGGCTGCGGACATTTATATCATAAATACCTGTACAGTAACCAATATTGCCGACCGGAAGAGCAGACAGATGCTGCACCGGGCCAAGCAGAAGAACCCTCATGCCATTGTGGTGGCTGTGGGCTGTTATGTGCAGACCGGAGGAGAAAAGATTGAAATGGACGACAGCATAGACCTGGCTGTTGGCAATAACCGCAAAAAGGATATCGTAGACATTCTGGAGGCATATCTTGCAGAGAAGGAAAGGGACAAGACGCTGCATGACACTACTGTCATAGATATCAATCACACCCATGAGTACGAAGAAATGACCCTGCGCCGGACGGCGGAGCATACCCGGGCCTATATTAAGATTCAGGACGGCTGTAATCAATTCTGCTCCTATTGTGTCATCCCTTTTGCCAGAGGAAGAGTCAGAAGCCGGAGGGAAGAGGATATTTTAGAGGAGGTGCGCGGTCTTTCGGCCTGCGGATACAAGGAGGTTGTGCTCACCGGCATCCACATCAGCTCCTACGGCATTGATTTTCAGGAAAAAACGGCTCAGAAAAAAGCGGCGGACTACAACGGAAGCAGCAGGCTGATTGACCTGGTGGAGCAGGTTCACCAGGTGGAGGGAATTGAACGGGTGCGTCTGGGTTCCCTGGAGCCGCGGATTGTGACGCAGGAAGCGGCCCGCAGGCTGGCTGCGCTGCCGAAGCTGTGCCCACATTTTCATCTGTCCCTGCAAAGCGGCTGTGACGCCACCCTGAAGCGAATGAACAGACATTATACCACCCGGGAATACGCAGAAAGCGTGGAGGCGCTGCGGAGGGCTTTTGACCATCCGGCCATCACCACGGACGTGATTGTGGGCTTCCCCGGGGAGACGGAGGAGGAATTTCTGACGACCAGGGCTTTTTTGGAGCGGATTGGATTTTATGAGATGCACATATTTAAGTATTCCAAAAGGGCCGGCACCCGGGCGGCGGATATGCCGGATCAGGTGCCGCCTCAGATTATGACTGCACGAAGCAATGGGCTGCTTGCTTTGGAGAAACAGCAGTCAAGGGCCTTCCGCAGCCGTCTGCTTGGCAGGCAGACCCAGGTTTTGTTTGAGGAGACAAGAAAAATAGAGGGAAGCCTGTACCGCATTGGTCATACCGGGGATTATGTAAAGATAGCGGTGCCCCTTGGGACCGAGGATGCGGCTCCCCTGCCAAATACCTTGTGCACAGTCCAGCCCAAGGGGTTTCTTACGGATGAGATTCTAAGGAGTGAAATTCTAAGGAGTGAAACTCTATAGAATGAAATTCTAAGGAGTGAAACTCTATGGTAAAAGAAACCGTTGAATTTTGCCGGTAAATGAGGTAAGATAAAATTCAGTAGAGAATCGGCACAAGAGGAATGAGGAGATCTATGCAGGACTTGGGAAATACGCAATACTTCAAGGTGGAGACAGAGCCTGAGACCGGAGTGAAGGTGGTGCTGGCTACCGTCTATGAGGCATTGACAGAGAAAGGCTACAATCCGGTAAACCAGATTGTGGGATATATTATGAGCGGCGACCCCACTTATATTACCAGCCATAAGAATGCCAGAAGCCTGATTATGAAGGTGGAGCGGGACGAGCTGGTGGAGGAGATTTTAACGCAGTATATTCGTAACAATAATTGGAAATAGGAGGCTCCCCCATGCGTATAATGGGATTGGATTTCGGCTCGAAAACAGTAGGCGTGGCTGTCAGCGACAGCCTGCTTTTGACTGCCCAGGGACTGGAAATTATCCGCCGTAAGGAGGAAAATAAGCTGCGCCAGACGCTGGCACGGATTGAAGCGCTGATTGTGGAGTATGAGGTGGAGGAAATTGTGCTGGGGCTTCCCAGAAATATGAATGCCACCGAAGGGCCCAGAGTGCAGCTGACCAAAGAGTTTCAGGAAAAATTAGAAAGAAGAACAGGGCTGCCTGTGGTACTGTGGGACGAGCGTCTTACCACAGTTGCAGCGGATAAGGCAATGATGGAAGCGGGTATTCGAAGAGAAAACCGCAGGGAGCATGTGGACAAAATTGCAGCGGCGTTGATTCTCCAGGGCTATCTGGACAATAGAAATCTGGAAAAGGGCGCTGCTTGTGAGAGTGGGCAGGAATAAAAATGGCGAAACTGGAAAAAATTACTTTTAATCCGGATGGGGAGGACCCCGTTGATTTTTTTGTTTTGGAGCAGACCAGAATTGGAGGGATTAACTATATTCTGGTGACGGATTTTGAAGAGGGAGACGGAGAGGCTTTGATCCTGAAGGACTTGTCAAAGGATGGCGAGGAGGAAAGCCTTTATGCGATTGTCTCCGATGATGAGGAGCTGAAAGCGGTATCCGGCGTTTTTGAGAATATGCTGGATGACGTGGAATTTGTGCAGGACTGATTTTGGAAATTGTTTATTGTGCGTAAAAGCGGAGCGTCCGGGAGAGGACGGTCTGCTGTTTATAGAATCATGCGACAGCTCCGGAATCTGACTGGCGGAGTGGAATGAGAGGAATGTTTTGACAGAGGCGTCGGCTGCCGTGAGACAGGGAGCGATTGAGACGAAGCAACAGCGCCGCTGTTATTAGAGTATGCCTTTTCGCTTCCAGCGTCCGTCACAGAACCGGAGCGCCGTATAGAATATGGAGGAAATTTGATTGAAGAAGAAAAAAGAGAATAATTCTGTCTCCGGGCTGAAAATCATCCCTTTGGGAGGTCTGGAGCAAATTGGCATGAACATTACTGCCTTTGAATATGAGGACAGTATTGTTGTGGTGGACTGCGGCCTTTCTTTTCCGGCAGACGACATGCTGGGGATTGACCTGGTGATTCCGGATGTGACCTATCTGAAGGACAACGTTGACAAGGTCAAGGGCTTTGTGATCACCCACGGACACGAGGATCACATCGGGGCTCTTCCCTATGTTCTGCGGGAGCTGAATGTTCCTGTATATGCCACCAGGCTCACTATGGGCATCATTGAAAACAAGCTGACGGAGCACAATCTGCTTCGCAGCACCAAACGCAAGGTGGTAAAATTCGGGCAATCCATCAATCTGGGAAAATTCCGCATTGAATTTATCAAGACCAACCACAGCATTGTGGACGCGGCAGCCCTGGCGATCTATTCTCCGGCAGGCGTGGTAGTGCACACCGGGGACTTTAAGGTGGATTATACGCCGGTGTTTGGCGACGCTATTGACCTGCAGCGTTTTGCAGAGCTGGGGAAAAAGGGTGTGCTGGCGCTGATGTGCGACTCCACAAACGCAGAACGTCCGGGCTTTACGCCGTCGGAGAAAACGGTGGGCAGAACCTTTGACACCCTGTTTGAGGAGCATAAGAACACAAGAATTTTTGTGGCGACCTTTGCCTCCAATGTGGATCGTGTGCAGCAGATCATCAATACGGCGTACAAATTCGGCAGAAAGGTAGCTGTGGAGGGCCGGAGCATGGTGAATATCATAGACACGGCCATGAAGCTGGAGTGCATCAGCATACCGGATAATACGCTGGTGGACATTGACCAGATGAAGAATTATCCCAGTGAAAAGCAGGTGATTATCACTACCGGAAGCCAGGGGGAGAGCATGGCGGCCCTGAGCCGCATGGCCAACAATATGCACCGCAAGATCACCATCGGTGCGGGGGATACGGTGATTTTCTCCTCCAACCCCATACCGGGAAACGAAAAGTCTGTTACGAAGATCATAAACGAGCTGCTGCGCAAGGGGGCTGATGTTATTTTCCAGGACGCCCATGTGTCGGGACATGCCTGTCAGGAGGAGATCAAGCTGATTTATACCCTGATTCGTCCCAAATACGCAATCCCCGTACACGGTGAGTACAAGCATCTTACTGCCCAGGCCAAAATTGCGGCAAGCCTTGGCATAGAGAAGGATCACATTTTCATCCTCTCATCCGGGGATGTGCTCGAGTTGACGAAAGAGCAGGCTAAGGTAACGGGCAAGGTTCCTGTGGGAGCTATTTTAGTGGACGGTCTGGGCGTAGGCGATGTGGGGAATGTGGTGCTTCGGGACCGTCAGCATCTTGCAGAGGACGGCATTATGATTGTGGTTATGAGCCTTGATAAGGTAAGTGGTCTTTTGGCGGCCGGGCCGGATATCGTATCCAGAGGGTTTGTGTATGTGAAGGAATCCGATGAACTGATTGAGGAAGCCCGTCATACGGTGGACGAAGCCATCCAGAGCTGTCTTGACAAGGGCATTACAGACTGGGGCAAATTGAAATCCACAACCAAGGATGTGCTGGGGGATTATGTGTGGAAAAAGACGAAGAGACGTCCCATGATACTGCCTATTATCATGGAAGTATGAAAAAGGTTTGCAAATTAGCTGGAGTAAGAGTACAATATGAGCAAAATTGACCGCGCAGTGGAAGACTTTATTGCTGTGATTATGGAGACGGATGAGTATAAGGAATACGATGCACAGCGAAACAAGGTGAAGCAGTATCCGGAACTGAAGGCGCAGATAGACGAGTACAGGCGCCGCAATTATCTGATGCAGACAAGGGAAGACACTGCGTTTGAAATGATAGACCAGTTTGAAAGAGAATATGAGGATTTCAGAGAGATCCCTCTGGTTGCGGACTTTCTGGCTGCGGAGCTGGCTTTCTGCAGAATGATACAGAGAATCAACATCCGTATTACGGAAGCAGTCCATTTTGAGTAGAGAAAAGGAAAGGGATGGGAATGAACTCAGGTAATTTAGTTGGGGCGGTGATGGGGGCGGTTCTAAAGGCAGCGGCGGCTGTAGTGGTGATTTTTCTAATCTACAGAGGAGCGTCGGTGTGCTATGACTACGGTTACCGTATTTTTACGGAGCCGGCCGTTTCCTCGGGAGAGGGCAGAAGCGTCACGGTGACCATTACGGAGGATATGTCCCCGGCGGATATAGGAGAGCTCTTTCAGACCAAGGGACTGGTGGAGGATGCAACCTTATTTACGCTCCAATACTATTTCTCGGAATTTCGCAGGGATGTGAAGCCGGGAGAGTATGAGCTGAGCACCTCCATGACGGCGGAGGAGATGATGGAGGTTATGGCCTCTGACCAGGAGGAAGGGGACGCCTCATAAGGAGAGGATATGATCGTAAATGAAAGAATGACGGCCTTTATTGACTCCCTGGACCGGGGCAACCCGGCCTTTTTGGATGAGATCGAAAAATATGCTGTAAGGGAGCAGGTGCCTGTCATCCGCAAATCTATGCAGAGTCTTTTGAAGTTTATTCTCGCGTACGCAAAGCCGAGGAGCATCCTGGAGGTCGGGACAGCCATCGGCTTTTCTGCGCTTTTGATGAGCGAATATGCGCCTTCGGACTGTGCAATAACCACCATAGAAAAATATGAGAAACGGATTCCTGTGGCCAGAGAGAATTTTCGAAGGGCCGGCAGGGAGGATCGAATAAAGCTGCTGGAGGGGGACGCCATGGAGCTTCTGCCTGCCCTGGAGGGAGGCTTTGATCTGATTTTTATGGACGCGGCAAAGGGACAATACATTCATTTTCTGCCGGAGATTTTGCGGCTGTTAAAGCCGGGCGGACTTTTGATTTCAGACAATGTGCTGCAGGAGGGGGATGTGGCGGAATCCCGGTTTGCAGTGACCAGACGAAACCGGACCATTCATGCCCGGATGCGGGAATACCTTTATCAGCTTAAGCATCACCCGCAGCTTGAGACGGTGATCCTTCCGGTGGGAGACGGTGTGACCTTAAGCACCAGATTGTAAGAAAGAGCGCAGACAAGGCGGCGCGGAAATGAGGAAAAAATGACGAGAAAAAAACCGGAGCTTCTGGTTCCTGCCAGCAGCTTAGAGGTGCTGAAAACAGCGGTGAGATTCGGAGCGGACGCAGTCTATATCGGTGGAGAGGCTTTTGGACTGCGGGCAAAGGCAAAGAATTTTTCCATGGAGGATATGGCGGAGGGAATTGCATTTGCCCACAGACATAGGGTTAAGGTTTATGTGACGGCCAATATTCTGGCCCATAATGATGATCTGGAGTCTGCAGAGGAATATTTCAGGGAGCTTAGGGACATGAAGCCGTTTCCGGCAGATGCGCTGATTATTTCAGACCCGGGGATGTTTGTCCTGGCAAAAAGAGTGTGGCCCCAGGTGGAAATCCATATATCCACACAGGCCAATAATACCAACTACGGAACCTATCTTTTCTGGTGGGCCCAGGGAGCAAAAAGGGTGGTTTCTGCAAGGGAGCTGTCTCTGAAGGAAATCCGCGAGATCCGGGAGCATATCCCGGCAGAAATGGAGATTGAGAGCTTTGTGCACGGAGCCATGTGCATTTCTTATTCCGGCCGCTGCCTGCTGAGCAATTATTTTACGGGAAGGGATGCCAATCAGGGCGCCTGTACCCATCCCTGCCGCTGGAAATATGCCGTTGTGGAGGAGACAAGGCCCGGAGAGTATATGCCTGTATACGAAAATGAGAGGGGCACCTTTTTGTTCAATGCAAAGGACCTGTGCATGATTGAGCATATTCCGGAGCTTTTAGAGGCAGGAATTGACAGCCTGAAAATTGAGGGACGCATGAAAACGGCCTTGTATGTGGCTGTGGTGGCAAGAACCTATAGAAGGGCTATCGACGATTATCTGGAGGATGAGGAAAAGTACAGAAAAAATATGGACTGGTACCGGGCGGAAATTGCAAAATGCACCTACCGCCAGTTCAGCACGGGCTTTTATTTTGGGAAGCCTGATGAGACCTCTCAGATTTATGACAACAGCACCTATGTGAGCGAATATACCTATCTTGGGATCGTGGAAGAGGTGAAGGATTCCCTGGCAAGGATAGAGCAGCGCAATAAGTTTTGTGCAGGAGATATGATTGAGATTATGAAGCCGGACGGCAGCAATGTGCCTGTGACAGTGGAGGCCATTTACAACGCCCGGGAAGAAAGGGTGGACAGCGCGCCCCATCCCAGGGAGCTTTTGTGGGTAAAGCTGTCTCATACGCCGGAGCCCTTTGATCTGCTGCGGGTACAGAAGGGCCTGCGCTAAGCCCATTGTACAAAGTGAACAGCAAAGCCTCAAAAATGCTTTGTTTTTTTACAAAAAGTGAGAAAAATAAATTTGGGTATTGCAATTTTCTAAAATTTAAGGTATCTTAATAAAAAATAAAGCAGAGGCTGTTGACTTTTGCTTTCCACACATAGGTATCCAAGAACGAAGATGTTCCAACAGTAACAGGTTTACTTTGGAACGTTTTTTTATAGGCGGGTATAGAGCAGCTTCAGGACTTCCTATGGGGGTGGAGATTGGAAATGAAAAGAGAAAGGAAGTAGGGAAAATGAGCGAAGTTTTAAATGTGGAAGAAATTTTTGCCAGCAAAGTGTTTACACTGGGGAAAATGAGGGAGAGACTTCCCAAGAGTGTGTACAAAGAGGTAAAAAAGGTCATGGAGCATGGCGGCGAGTTATCCCTGGAGGACGCCGATGTAGTGGCTAAGGCCATGAAGGACTGGGCTGTTGAAAACGGAGCTACCCATTATACCCACTGGTTTCAGCCGTTAACCGGCATTACGGCGGAGAAGCATGACGCATTTGTGTCCCATCCCGATGAGGACGGCAAAATGATTATGGAATTTTCCGGCAAGGAGCTGATCAAGGGTGAGCCGGACGCCTCCTCCTTCCCCTCCGGCGGACTGCGCGCTACCTTCGAGGCGAGAGGCTATACGGCATGGGATATTACTTCTCCTGCATTTCTGAAGGAAGACGCTACTGGCGTGATTCTTTGTATTCCCACTGCATTTTGCTCCTATAAGGGAGAGGCCCTGGATAAAAAGACCCCCCTGCTGCGTTCCATGGAGGCCATCAGCCAGCAGGCAGTGCGTATTGTAAGGCTTTTTGGCAATGATCAGGCTACCAAGGTGACGGCCAGCGTAGGACCTGAGCAGGAGTATTTTCTGGTGGACAGAGAGAAATATCTGCAGAGAAAGGACCTGATTTTTGCAGGCCGCACGCTTTTTGGAGCTCCGGCGCCAAAGGGACAGGAGCTGGAGGATCATTATTTCGGCACCATTCGTGAGAGAATCGGTTCCTTTATGAAGGATTTAAACATAGAGCTGTGGAAGCTGGGCGTTACCGCCAAGACCCAGCACAATGAAGTGGCGCCCGCCCAGCATGAGCTTGCTCCCATTTATGAGACGGCAAACATTGCGGTGGATCACAATCAGCTGGTGATGGAGACGATGAAAAAAGTAGCGTGCCGCCATGGTATGTACTGTCTGCTCAATGAAAAGCCCTTTGCAGGAGTGAACGGCTCAGGAAAACATAACAACTGGTCTCTGGGAACGGACAATGGGGTAAACCTCCTTGATCCCGGTGATACGCCCAACGAGAATATTCAGTTTCTGCTGGTGCTGGCGTGTATCCTGAAGGCTGTGGATACCCACGCAGATCTGCTCCGCCAGAGCGCGTCGGATGTGGGAAATGACCACAGACTGGGTGCAAATGAGGCGCCCCCTGCTATCATTTCCGTATTTCTGGGAGAACAGCTTGAGGATGTGGTGAAGCAGCTGGTTGAGACAGGAGAGGCCGCTCACTTGATTGAAGGCGGCAAGCTTGCAACCGGTGTATCCACCCTTCCGGATCTGGATAAGGATGCCACGGACAGAAACAGGACTTCACCTTTTGCCTTCACCGGAAACAAGTTCGAATTCCGCATGGTGGGAAGCTCGGATTCCATCGCAAGTCCAAACACTACACTGAACGCTATTGTTGCAGAAGCCTTCTGCGAGGCTGCGGACATTCTGGAGCCTGCCAAGGAGGCTGGAAATTTTGAGGCAGCAGTGCATGACTTGATTAAGGAATATCTGACCAAGCATCAGAGAATCATTTTCAACGGCAACGGCTATTCGGAGGAATGGGTGCAGGAAGCAGAGAGAAGAGGACTCCCCAACATCAAGTCCATGGTGGAGGCCGTGGAGACGCTCACCACAGAGAAGTCCATCAGGCTGTTTGAAAAATTCGGCATTTTCACCAAGGCGGAGCTGGAGTCCCGCAAGGAGGTGCTCTATGAGACCTATTCCAAGACCATAAACATAGAGGCGCTGACCATGATCGATATGGCAAAGAAGCAGATTCTTCCTGCGGTGATCGGTTATACCAAATCTCTTGCGGATACTGTGATTGCTGTAAAGGAGGCGGGAGCGGATGCGTCTGTTCAGGCACAGCTGCTAAACGAGGTATCTATGAAGCTGGCAGAGGCTAAGACGGCTTTGCAGGAGCTGGAGAATAAAGTGACAGCGGCAGGCGGCATTGAGAGCCAGAAGGAGCTTGCGTTCTTCTTTAAGGACCAGGTGAGGGCAGCCATGGACGCCTTGAGGGCACCCGTGGATGAGCTGGAAATGCTGGTGGACAAAAAGGTATGGCCCATGCCTACCTATGGAGATTTGATCTTTGAGGTTTAATATTATGGGAAGCGTCCTGCAGGCTGAAAGAAGCCTGCAGGACGCTCTGCTCATAAGCTGCACAACAAGCAGCTTCATGCAGGCATGATTTGCTTGTTATGCAGCTTATGGCTGAAATTAAAAAAATTTAAATTGGGTATTGCAAAACCAAAACACTTCGTGTATAATACATCAAGTAGCGCAAAATAGGGCTATCGCCAAACGGTAAGGCAACGGACTCTGACTCCGTCATTTCAAGGTTCGAATCCTTGTAGCCCTGTTTAAAAACCTCAGCAGAGAAACTTGCTGAGGTTTTTCATTTCTGGCAGCATTTCAACCATAATTGTCTTGCGCTTGGGAGTGTGTTCTGGTAAAGTGAATTTGACAGAATGCGAAGGGAGAAATGGGGTTATGGAAGATACAATTAAGCAGGCCAGGGGAAGCTTTTCAAAGCTTGGAGGATTTTTTATGCTGGGCACACTGGTAATTTTTGCGGTGCAGCTTTTGCCGGCTTTTATCCTTCAAATAGTAAAGCCTGAGTGGATGAACAACGGGGACATCGCGCTGCTCGTGACAATTATACCTATGTATGTGCTGGGAATGCCGTTTTTGATCTGGCTTTTAAAGAAGCTTCCGGCGCAGACTCCTCAGCGCCACGCCATGTCGGCGGGACAGTTTGGGGTGTCATTTCTCATGTGCTATGCTATCATGTTTTGCTGTAATCTGCTGGGGAATATTGTCACCATGGTGATTGGCCTTCTTAAGGGAGGAGCCGTGCAGAATACCATATTGGATGTGGCCACCTCCAGCAATATGGTGATTACCTTTGTGTACATGGTGATCTGCGCGCCTGTTTTTGAGGAATATATTTTCCGCAAGCTGATTATTGACAGCACCATGCGGTACGGACAGGGCGTTGCCATTCTGTTGTCGGGGCTGATGTTCGGCCTGTTTCACGGCAACTTGAATCAATTTGTCTACGCCTTCGGACTGGGGCTGTTTTTGGCGTTTTTATATGTGAGGACGGGCAGTTTAAAGATTACCATAGCGCTGCATATGATCATAAACTTTTTGGGCGGCATCGTCGGGGTGCTGATCTTGCAGCTCATCGATATGCAGGGACTTACGGAGGCGCTTGCAAGCGGGGACACCCAGGTTCTGATGGAGTATTACAGCAGCCATTTGGCAGGATGGGCGGTTTACGGCGTGTATGCGATTTTGATTCTTGCCGCCGTAATCACGGGAGTGGTTTTGCTGATCGTGTTCCGCAAACGGTTTACCCTGCCTGGAAATGAACGGGTGATTCCCAGGGGCAAAGGCTTTTCTACCGTGATTCTCAATCCGGGCATGGCAGTTTACTGTCTGTTCTGGCTTGCCATGATTTTATTGCAGCTGTTTCAGTAAAAAGCAGGAGGCATAAATGTATACTTTTGACAGCAGAGTCCGCTACAGTGAGACGGACAGCGAGGGAAAGCTGACGTTATCTTCCCTCCTAAACTATTTTCAGGATTGTTCCACCTTTCAGTCGGAGGAACTGGGAATGGGAATATCTTATCTGCGGGAAAGGCATCTGGTATGGGTGCTGTCCTCTTGGCAGATTGTGGTAGACCGGTATCCGGGATTGTGTGAGAAGGTGCAGACGGGAACCTTTCCTTATGCCTTCAAAGGTTTTCTGGGCTATCGTAATTTTACCATGACAGATTCGGAGGGCGCTTACCTGGCCCGTGCCAATTCGCTATGGACTTTATTGTGCACAGATACGGAAAAACCGGCCATGCCGCCTAAGGAAATGATAGAGGCGTATGCCTTGGAGGAAAAGCTTGACATGGACTATGCGCCCCGTAAAATTCAGATTCCGGGGGAGAGCGTCCACAAGGAGCCTATTGTGGTGAAAAAGCACAACCTGGATACCAATCATCATGTGAACAACGGGCAGTATGTGGACATAGCCATGGAATATCTGCCGGAGGATTTTACGGTGGGCCAGCTTCGGGCAGAATATAAAAAGCAGGCGTTTTTAGACGATATTTTTTATCCCTATGTGGCCGGTGAAGAGAACAAAATAGTGGTGGTTCTGGCAGACGCAGATGACAGACCCTATGTTTGTGTGGAGTTTCAGAGAAAGGAGTCCGTGGGACACAGATGTTGAGACTGGGAGAAAAGCAGCAGCTTGAGATTGTAAAGAAAGTGGATTTCGGCGTTTATCTGGCCGAAGAAGGAATGGGACAGGAGGAGCGTGTGCTTCTGCCTGCAAAGCAGGTTCCGGAAGGCAGCAGGGTGGGAGACATCCTTGAGGTATTTCTGTACAGGGATTCCCAGGACAGGCTCATTGCCACCACAAGGCAGCCGGCTCTGGTGCTGGGGCAGACGGCGGAGCTTACGGTTGTGCAGACGGGAAGGATAGGCGCCTTTTTGGACTGGGGATTGGAAAAGGACCTGCTGCTCCCCTTTAAAGAACAGAAAAAGAAGGTGAACACCGGGGATAAGGTGCTGGTTTCCCTTTATATTGACAAAAGCAAGCGGCTCTGCGCCACTATGAACGTATATCCCAATCTGCGCACGGATAGCCCGTACCAAAAGGATGACAGAGTAAGGGGACGGGTTTACGAGATCAGCGGCAATTTCGGAGCATTTGTGGCGGTGGACAATCAATATTCGGGCCTGATTCCCAAAAAGGAGCTTTACGGCAGAGTGGAGCTGGGCGAGGATGTGGAGGCCCGGGTGGTGAAGGTGCACGAGGATGGCAAGCTGGAGCTGAGTATCCGGGAGAAGGCCTACATTCAAATGGAAAAGGATGCTCAGGAGCTGTTAAGCCTTTTGGAGCAAAAGGGAGGAAGGCTTCCCTTCAATGACAAGAGCTCGCCGGAGATAATCCGTCAGAATACGGGCATGAGCAAAAACGAGTTTAAGCGGGCTGTGGGCAATCTGCTGAAGGCGGGAAAAATAGAGATTGCAGAAAACGCCATTCTTATGATATGATATGCTAAAGGAGCAGAATCGTTTTGCTGTGCGGATTGTCCGCAGACGGCGGGAAAGGTGAGGAGTTAGTATGGATATTGCAGGTTTATCTACACAGATGGCAGTTACCTCCCTGCAGGCTAAGGTGGGTACGGCGGTGCTGGGGAAGGCTATGGATACCAGCGAGGCTTTGGGCGCCGGGCTTGTAGAGATGATTGACGCTGCAGCAATGGAGCGCAGTGTGTATCCTGAGCTGGGAGCCAACATAGACATGAGAATCTGAGCGCTGCCGAAAAGGAATGATTGTGAGGGGCTGGCCGCATGAGACAGATGCGGCTGGCCTTTTTGTGAATTTACATAAAATCCTATTGCTTTTTTGGTGATTTTTTTGTACATTTGTATTATACGTTCAAAATCAATAAGGAGTGGGATTATGATATCAAATCAGATTTTGCAGAACACCATCGACGGACTCAAGGCCATAGCCCGGGTAGATTTTTGCGTTATGGATGTGGACGGAAAAGACGTTGCATCTACCATAGATATGAGCAGCTGCTCCAAGGCTGCGGTGGAATTTGCGGTATCCCCGGCGGATTCCCAGGAGATACAGGGATATCAGTATTTCAAGATTTTTGACGAGCAGCAGCTGGAGTATGTGCTGGTGATAGCAGGCACGGGAGAGGATGTTTATACCATCGGCAAAATGGTGGCGTTTCAGATACAGAATCTTCTGGTGGCTTATAAGGAGCGTTTTGATAAGGATAATTTTATCAAAAACCTGCTGCTTGACAACCTGCTCCTTGTGGATATCTACAGCCGTTCTAAGAAGCTGCACATTCAGGCGGATGTTCCCCGGGTGGTCATGATTGTGGAGTCTGCAAATGGCAAAGACAATAATGCTTTGGAGCTTTCCAGGGGTTATTTCGGGGTAAACAGCAGAGATTTTGTCACCGCTGTGGATGAGAATAATGTCATTGTGGTGAAGGAGCTGTCAGAGGGAGACCTTGGCCGGGAGATTGAAAAAGCGGCCAGAGGGCTGGAAAACTGCCTGCAGAAGGAGGGCATAAAGGACATCCGCATCGCCTATGGCACGGTGGTTCATGAAATTAAGGAGGTAAGCCGTTCCTATAAGGAGGCAAAGATGGCGCTGGACGTTGGAAAAATCTTTTTTGATGAGAGGGACATCATTGCCTACAGCGAGCTTGGAATCGGTCGGTTGATTTACCAGCTTCCCATTCCTCTGTGCAAAATGTTTATCCGAGAGATTTTCGGGGGGAAGAGTCCCGATGAGTTTGATGAGGAGACACTGACTACCATTCACAAATTTTTTGAAAACAGCCTGAATGTGTCGGAGACCTCCAGACAGCTTTTCATCCACCGGAACACATTGGTGTACCGTCTGGATAAGCTGCAGAAAAGCACCGGCCTGGATCTGCGTGTGTTTGAGGACGCCATTACCTTCAAGATCGCCCTGATGGTAGTAAAATATATGAAATATATGGAAACCTTTGAATACTAATTTCGTTGTATACTGTAAGAAAACATAAGATAGGCGGCATACCAATGGCAAATAAGGAATATTTACGAAGAAAAAGGGAGCAGATGATAGAGGAAAAGGGCATTATTTATTTGGATAATGTGAGCAAATCCTATTCTACGGGCTCCCCGGCGTTAAACGGAATCACCCTGAGCATTGGAAGGGGAGAGTTTGTTTTTGTAGTCGGAGACAGCGGCTCTGGGAAATCCACGCTGATCAGACTTCTGCTGCGGGAGCTTACTGCAACCAGCGGCAGTGTTTATGTTATGGGGAATGATCTGGCAAGGCTTAAGCACAGACAGATACCCAAATTCAGAAGGAATCTGGGCATTGTGTTCCAGGATTTCCGTCTTTTAAACGACAGAAACGTCTATGAGAACGTGGCCTTTGCACAGAGAATCATAGAGACGCCGGTGAATGAGATCAGAAGGAATGTGCCGGCTATACTGGCAACGGTAGGTCTGGCGGGCAAGTACAAGGCAAAGACCAGGCAGCTGTCCGGTGGAGAACAGCAGAGAGTGGCTCTGGCCAGAGCCCTGGTGAACAGTCCTTCCATTTTGCTGGCGGACGAGCCTACGGGCAATCTGGACCCTAAAAATTCCTGGGAGATTATGCGGCTTTTGGAGGAAATCAATGAAAGCGGCACTACAGTGGTGGTGGTCACCCACAACAGAGAGATTGTGAATGCCATGCAGAAGCGTGTGGTTACTATGAAAAAGGGCATTATTGTCAGCGATCAGGAGAAGGGCGGTTATATTGATGAAGATTAGCACATTGTTTTATACCATCAAGCAGGGATTTGTCAATATTTTCCGAAACAAATGGTTTTCTCTGGCATCCATTGCCACCATTTCGGCGTGTCTGTTCCTGTTTGGCCTGTTTTACGCCATTGTGGCAAATTTTCAAAACATTTTGAGAACAGCGGAGGAAGGGGTTTCCGTAACTGTGTTTTTCCACAGCGAGAGTGATGAGTGCGAAAGTCATACGGAGGACCAGCTTCCCACGGATCAGCGTATTGAGGAAATCGGGCAGCAGATTGCGGCCCGCATGGAGGTGTCGGATGTAAAGTTTGTGTCCGACGATGAGGCGTGGGAAACCTTTGCGGCGGATTATTACGGGGATGATTATTCCGCAGGCTTTCCTGAGAATCCGCTGGAGGGTGAGGATAACTATGAGGTGTATTTAAGTGATGTGTCCATGCAGAGTGCTCTTGTGACCTGGCTGGAATCCATACCGGAGGTACGAAAGGTCAATTATTCCGAGCTCACCGCCAATACCCTAAGCGGCGTCAATCTGCTGATCGCTTATGTGTCAGTGGGAATTATTATAATTTTGCTGGGAGTCAGTATTTTCCTGATCAGCAATACGGTAGCCATCGGAATTTCTGTCCGCAAGGAGGAGATTAATATTATGAAATACATCGGGGCTACGGATTTCTTTGTAAGGGCGCCCTTTGTGCTGGAGGGTATGCTGATTGGTCTCGTGGGGGCTGCGGTGCCTCTTTGGATCATTCACAGCCTATATAACTATGTCTTGTCTTATGTGGTGGAGCGTTTTTCGGTTTTGAGTCAATTCTTAAACTTTTTGACAGTGGAGCAGGTTTTCCATGTTCTGACGCCGGTATCTCTTGGAGTGGGCGTGGGGATCGGCTTTTTGGGAAGTATTACTACTGTCAGAAAGCATCTTCATGTATAAATGATATGAGGCGCCTATGAAGAAAAAAAGTATTTTGCTCTGTCTGGCGGCTGCATTGCTTTTGGGTCTGACGATCCGGCCCGGGCTGCTGGCATCAGCTACCAGCATGTCCTCCATCACCTCGGACAGCATAAAGGAAAAGCAGGAGCAGATTGAGCAGGCTGAGAAGGAAAAGGAAACCCTTCAGAGTAATCTAAGTGACCTGAAGGAGATTAAAGAGAATCTGGAGACGGAAAAGACCAATCTGACAAATTATGTGGCGGAACTGGACAGAAACCTAAGCGATATCGAGGATAACATTACGGAATTGCGGCAGCAGATCAGCGCCAAGGAGGAGGAGATCACGCTCACCCAGGCGGAGCTGGACGCTGCCCTGGAAAAGGAAGAAAACCAGAAAGAATCCATGATTGCCCGCATAAGATGTATATATGAGAAGGGCCAGCCCCAGGTGGTGGAGCTTCTGGCCGGCTCAGAGAGCTTTGGAGATTTTTTAAACAAAGCGGATTATGTGGAAAAGACAGTGGCCTATGATAAGCAGATGTGGGAGGAGTACAAGGAGAACCGCCAGCTGATTGAGCTTTGCAAACAGGAGCTGGAGCTGGATAGGCAGATACTGGAGCAGGCCAAAACAAATGTGGAGACGGAACAGGCTAATCTGGAGGAGCTGATTGCACAGAAGAATCAGGACATCACGGAGTACGAGTCCGATATCTCCAATAAGGAGCAGGCCATAAAGGAATACGAGGCGGAACTTGCCGCCCAGAATGCGGAAATAGAAGCGCTGGAAGCGGCAATTGCCGAGGAGAAGAAGCAGATTCTGGCAAGCAGCGGCACTGTGTTAAGCTATGACGGCGGTATGTTTAAGTTTCCGCTGGCCTCCTATACCAGAATTTCGGACGATTACGGAATGAGAATCCACCCTACGCTGGGCGTGGAACAATTCCATAATGGAGTGGATTTTGCGTCCCCCAAGGGAACCGCTATCTATGCAGCTTATGACGGACAGGTGGTGGCAGCTACCTACAGCTCCACCATGGGGAATTATGTGATGATAGACCATGGCGATGGACTCTACACCATTTATATGCACGCCTCGGCGCTGTATGTGACAAAGGGAGATGTGGTTGTGAGAGGGGAAACCATTGCGGCGGTGGGAAGCACAGGGCGTTCTACGGGCAATCATCTTCATTTCAGCGTCCGTCTGAACGGGTCCTATGTGTCGCCGTGGAATTACCTGAGTGAGTAGAGAAAGCGGGTATGGAAGGAGCGCTGAAAAAGCGACGGAAATATGGACAATAACAGAGACAATAATTACTATGACTTGGATTCTATGAACAACAGAAGTATTAAACCAGAGGACGGCAATGGGAAAAAGGGGTCTTTTGTCAGCGGCGTTATTGCAGGACTGGCTGGTGCACTTTTGATTCTCAGCGTAATTTACCTTGGCACCAGACTGCAGCAGCTGGCCGGCGCGGGGAGAGATTCTGACGGCGCTTCCATGCTGGCACAGCTCCTTTCCGGAGACTCCTTTGTGGATGAGCAGACCATCTCCAAGCTGCAGACCATTGGGGATACAGTGAAGAAGTATTTTTATCTGTCAGAGGTGGAGGACGATGCCCTGGAGGAAGGGATGTACCGGGGAATGCTGGAAGCGCTGGACGACCCTTATTCGGAATATTATTCTGCAGAAGAGCTGGCCCAGATTATGGAGCAGACGGAAGGAATTTATTATGGCATTGGAGCCTATGTTTCTTTGGACACACTCACCTCTCTGCCGAAGATCAGCGGAGTGATTGAGGGAACCCCTGCCCAGGAGGCTGATCTTCGGGCAAACGACCTGATTTACCAGGTGGATGGGGTCTCCACCTATGGGCTGTCCCTGGACGAGGCGGTGGCTATGATAAAGGGAGAGGAGGGCACGCAGGTGACCCTCACCATTATCCGCGAGGGAGAGGACGACTATGTGGAGCTTATGGTGACACGCCGCCGGGTGGAATCTCCCACTGTGGAATTTGAGATGCTGGATGAGGAGACGGCCTACATTCAGATTGTGGAGTTTGACGATGTGACCATAGACCAGTTTGCGGACGCTTTGGCCACAGCCAAAGGTTCCGGGATGAAGGGACTGATTTTGGATCTTCGGGCCAATCCGGGGGGGAGCCTCAACGCTGTGGTGGAGGTGGCGCGTATGCTGCTTCCGGAGGGACTGATTGTGTACACTGAAGATAAATACGGGGAAAGAGAGGAGTACACCTGCGACGGAACCAGACAGCTGGAGGTTCCTCTTGTGGTGCTGGTGGATATGAATTCTGCCAGCGCGGCAGAGATTCTGGCGGGGGCCATAAAGGACTATGGCATTGGCACCCTGGTGGGAACCACCACCTTTGGCAAGGGAATCGTTCAGCAGATTATTCCTTTTTCCGACGGCTCTGCGGTGAAGCTTACTATAAGCAGCTATTTTACACCAAATGGCAACAATATCCATGGCATTGGAATTGAACCGGATATTCAGTGCGAATTTGACGCAGAAGCCTACTACAATACGGAAAATCCCTATGACAACCAGCTGGAGAGAGCCAGGGAAGTGCTGAAGGAAAAGATAGGATGACAGGACGGCACAAAAAGCGGAAGGTCTGACAGGCAGATTTTCCGCTTTTTTGCGCGTGCGCCTGGCGGCGCACGTTTCTAAGCCCGGAGGGTGGCTTTGGAAAACTATTTTCAGGAAAACAGAACAAATGTTTGTAAAAGCTATGGACATATGCTATAACCCGAGTTTGCCACTTGTAAATGAAAAATGGAGCCATACAGGCTCCAATTTTTTCAGTAAATATGCGAGT